>NZ_JBFAXI010000050.1:0-60142 GCF_040680735.1 Streptomyces sp. NPDC051987
CCTTCTTTCAGGGGCGCGGGGAACTGCGCGAGAAGCCCCACCGACCCGCACGGGCCGGACGACCGAGCGGACCCCCACGTGGGCCGCCAAGGCCACGCAGAGGTCCGCTCATCAATCGCCGGGGCCGCCCAACTCCCCGGCGTCGGCTGCCTTGTCAGCCGTGGGCCGTCACCCCCCGACCGGCAGCCCGCCCCGGCAGCGCCGTCGGCCAGTGCGCGAGCGCGGCCGTCGCGGCGTACCAGGCCACCGCCCCCGCCGCCACCGCGACCCAGCCGCCGACCTTGGTCAGTGACGAGCTGTCGGCGAACTGCGCGACGGCGAGCACGAGCATCGCCAGGAACAGCAGCCCGTGCATGACCTGTCCGAGCTGTTCGCCGCCCGCGAGGGTCAACGACAGGGCCACGAGGGCGAAGAGGAGCAGGAAGAGCCCGGCGCCGTTGGCCGAGGACTGGCCGCCGGACGACACGGCCCAGGTGAACCAGAGCGCGCCGAGGGTCACATAGCCCGTGCCGTTCACGGCGTCACGGTCGCGGAAGGCCAGCAGGCCGACCAGGAAGAGGGCGACTCCGCCCACGTAGTGGGCGATTGACACGGCGTCAGAGGTGGTGACGTTGTCGATGACACCGGTGGTGCCGAGTCCGAACGCCAACAGGGTGATTCCCAGGGCGAGTCGACCGGCCACGGTGGTGGTTCCGCTTCCCGCGGAGACGTCATTGTCCACGGCGGGCTCCCTTCATGCCTTGTGCAGTTGTGCGCGGTGACCGATATATGCCCTTCACAAGGGCACAAACACCTCCGCGTGCCAGGAATTTCAGGCACCGCACGAAGAGAGCCGGACCGTTCCCAGGGCGCATCTCACCTGGGCGAACGGGGAGTTACGGAATGACAACGACAGGGCGCTTGGCCCGCTTGGCGAGCCGGCCCGCGACGGAGCCGAAGATCCGGCCGACGATCCCGTGGGTCGACCCCACGACGATCGCGTCCGCCTCGTACTCCCGGCCCACCTCTTCGAGTTCGTGGCAGATGTCGCCGCCGCGCTCGACGAGGATCCAGGGCACTTCGGCGAGGTACTCCGCGCAGGCGAGTTCGAGCCCGAGCACCTCGGTCCGGTGGTCCGGCACGTCGACGAAGACCGGCGGTTCGCAGCCGGCCCACACGGTGGTCGGCAGCCGGTTGGCGACATGGACGATGATCAGCCCCGCACGGGAGCGATGGGCCATCCCGATCGCGTAGGCGAGGGCGCGCTCACTGGAGGTGGAGCCGTCGAAGCCGACGACCACCCCGTGTTTGAAGGCGGGATCGCAGGAAGGGCGTGGCTCTTCCGCCGCCAGCGCATCGGCCGCCGTAGGATCGGCGACCGGCCGCTTGCGGTCCGCTGGATCGAAGAATTCGTGACCGGCCATGGCTGTCTCGGCGTTGTGATCCTTGTGTCGGAGGGACGACAGTGTGCGGCGGAGCTGTGTCCGGGAAACATCTTCCCAACCCCATACCCCCAAGGGTACGGCGGCACGCCTCCTCAGCCCAGATCCCGCGCACTCTCCGTAGGGGACCTTCCCCGGAGTCGGTTAGGGGTTCCAGGGAGCATGCACGAGCCGCGCCCGTAACGCAATGGTTGCTGCCCCGTACAGGCGGTTTGCACACGATTCGGACAGCACCGAAAGCTCAACGCACGGTGACCGACCGCTCGAACACGCGTTGAGCCCGGGACGGCGAGCACGACGAGGGAGGACGACCATGTCCCGACCGCACCCCACCACCTCCGCACCCCACCAGACCGCCGGCCCGCACCGGCTTCCCGGTCCGCACCCCACCCCCCGCGCCCCAGACCCCCTTACCACCGCCACGGCCGCGGCAACCACCGCCACTGCCACTGCCACTGCCACCGCCACTGCCACTGCCACTGCCACCACCACCACCGCTGCCACTGCCACTACCGCCGACGACGTGGTCCGCTGGGCCGCGTTCTCCTGTGTCCTCGTCCCCGTGGTGCTCCTCTGCTCCGGCACCCCGGCGGCCGACGCGGTCGGCACCGCCCTCGGCCTCACCGCCGTCACCGCCGCCTGCCGCTTCCTGCTGCGCCGCTCGGAGCACGCCGCGAAGCACCCGGCGGCGCCCCGGGGAGGCGGACGTCACACTCGCGGCAGTACACCGGTCGACTGACCGGTTTCCGCGCACGGGAACGCTTCTTTTCAGCCAACTTCCGGGACCTGGCCAAGAGGGGTGCCGACCACCCCCCAACCCCCGTTCGACCTGCACGGAAAGGGTCTGCGAGACCCTCCGCACCCTACGCGGTTTGGCCACTGCGACGAGGCGCACTTCCCTGCACGGCCCGTGAGTGCAACCCTTCGTGATCGAATGCTTCACGCCAAGTTGTCATGTCGACAATCGGCGGCGTGTCGAACTGGTCACCGCGGGACCGCGGAACCCAGTAGATTCGATCTTGACGTCTTACGGCGGGGGACTCGTGCAGGACCAAGGGGAAACGTGCAGGAGCGACACAACCGAGGAGCCGCGACCACCAAGGGGGGCTTAGCAGGATGAGCCACGACTCCACTGCCGCGCCGGAAGCCGCGGCCCGGAAACTCTCCGGGCGACGCCGCAAGGAGATCGTCGCGGTGCTGCTGTTCAGCGGCGGCCCCATCTTCGAGAGTTCCATACCGCTGTCGGTGTTCGGGATAGACCGCCAGGACGCCGGCGTACCGCGCTACCGACTGCTGGTGTGCGGAGGCGAGGAAGGCCCGCTGCGGACCACAGGGGGCCTGGAACTCACCGCGCCGCATGGCCTGGAGGCGATCTCACGCGCGGGCACGGTCGTCGTACCGGCCTGGCGCTCGATCACCGCGCCGCCACCGGAGGAGGCGCTGGACGCGCTGCGCCGCGCCCATGAAGAGGGTGCCCGCATCGTGGGGCTGTGCACGGGCGCGTTCGTGCTGGCCGCCGCAGGCCTGCTGGACGGCCGCCCGGCCACCACCCACTGGATGTACGCGCCGACGCTGGCCAAGCGCTATCCGTCGGTGCACGTCGATCCACGAGAGCTGTTCGTGGACGACGGCGACGTCCTCACCTCCGCCGGGACAGCGGCCGGAATCGACCTCTGTCTCCACATCGTGCGGACGGACCACGGCAACGAGGCGGCCGGCGCGCTCGCCCGCCGCCTGGTGGTCCCGCCGCGCCGCTCGGGCGGTCAGGAGCGCTACCTCGATCGGTCTTTACCAGAGGAGATCGGCGCCGACCCGCTCGCCGAGGTCGTCGCCTGGGCGCTGGAGCACCTCCACGAGCAGTTCGACGTGGAGACGCTGGCCGCGCGCGCGTACATGTCGCGGCGGACCTTCGACCGACGCTTCCGCTCCCTGACCGGGTCGGCCCCGCTCCAGTGGCTGATCACGCAACGGGTCCTCCAGGCGCAGCGCCTCCTGGAGACGTCGGACTACTCGGTGGACGAGGTGGCGGGCCGCTGCGGCTTCCGCTCCCCCGTCGCCCTGCGCGGCCACTTCCGGCGCCAGCTGGGTTCGTCCCCGGCGGCGTACCGGGCGGCCTACCGGGCACGCCGTCCGCAGTCCGACCGCCCTGACACCCCGGAACCGGCCCCGCTGCAGCAGACGGGCGCGCTCGCGGTCCCGTACCCCGAGGGCGTGCTCCCGATGCAGACCCGCAGGACGGCCACGGTAGGCCTCTCGGCCAGCCTCCCGGGGCCCCGCACCGGCAGCTGATCACCACCCCGGCCCACCCGACCACGTCGGGTGGGCCGCGTACATCGCGTCCACGCCGGGTACGCCGCCCACACCCCTCGCCCACCCACCACCCGACCCACGCGGACAGGGAAGCGAGCCCAAAGCCCCCCACCCACTTCGTCCGGCGCTTGAGGACGACGCGGGCTGAGGCACCCCACCCAGCCCGCCCACCGTCGGAGGACGACGCCCCTCACCCGCTACCCAGCCCGTCCAGCACCTGAGGACGAGGCCTCTCTCCACCACTCAGCCCGTCCGGCGCTTGAGGACGACGCGGCCCAGCCCCCACTCAGCCCGTCCGGCGTTTGAGGACGAGGCCGTAGGCCGATGATGGGGGGGTGCGGGGGCGACAGCCCCTGCGGGCGTCGGCTGGGTACCAGGGGCACCCAAACGCCGACCTCAGCTTTAGGGTGGTCGCATGAACGATCGCATGGTGTGGATCGACTGCGAGATGACCGGCCTCTCGCTGTCCGACGACGCGCTCATCGAGGTGGCCGCACTGGTCACCGACTCCGAGCTGAACGTGCTCGGCGAGGGCGTGGACATCGTCATCCGTCCGCCGGCCAAGGCACTGGAGACGATGCCGGAGGTGGTGCGGCAGATGCACACCACCTCCGGCCTGCTCGACGAGCTGGCCGGCGGCACGACGCTCGCCGAGGCCGAGGAGCAGGTCCTGGCCTACGT
This sequence comes from Streptomyces sp. NPDC051987, assembly GCF_040680735.1. Classification (NCBI taxonomy): domain Bacteria; kingdom Bacillati; phylum Actinomycetota; class Actinomycetes; order Kitasatosporales; family Streptomycetaceae; genus Streptomyces; species Streptomyces sp. NPDC051987. The sequence goes on from NZ_JBFAXI010000050.1 coordinate 4,413, forward strand.
GCGGGAACACGTCAAGGAACCCGGCAAGGCCCCGCTGTGCGGCAACTCCGTCGGCACCGACCGCGGCTTCCTGGCCCGGGACATGGCGGCCCTGGAGGGATACCTGCACTACCGGATCGTCGACGTCTCCAGCGTCAAGGAGCTGGCCCGGCGCTGGTACCCACGGGCGTACTTCAACAGCCCCGAGAAGAACGGCAACCACCGCGCCCTCGCCGACATCCGCGAGTCGATCGCCGAACTGCGCTACTACCGCGAGGCCATCTTCGTACCACAGCCCGGCCCGGACTCGGACACCGCGCGGACGATCGCGGCCAAGCACGTCCTGCCTGCGGAATAGCCGCCCGGGAAGCCCCGCGGGCCGCTCCCGGAAAGCCGTGCGCGAGCACCCCTTCGGACCCTGTACACTTTTTCTCGGCCGGTCGGAGAAACCACAGAATCACCGCCGGTCGTGGTGGGTGTAGCTCAGCTGGTAGAGCACCTGGTTGTGGTCCAGGATGTCGCGGGTTCGAGTCCCGTCACTCACCCTTGAATGAGAGGCCCCTGGCCTGCGGAAACGCGGGTCCGGGGCCTTTCTGTCGTCTGGCCATGGCCGAACGACGGCCCATACACCCGGTCTCCGTGTCGCTCCACGAAGGCACCATCGCCGCACTCAAGGCACGCACCGGCAAACGCGGCATGTCCGCCTACGTCGAAGCCCTCATCCAACGCCAACTCGAACGCGACCGCCTCCGCGAACTCATCGAAGACGCAGAAGCCGAACACGGCCCCGTTGACCAGGCCGCGGTCGAGGCCAAGCGGGCCGTCCTGCGCGGTGACACCGCGAGCCCGGCAGATGCCGCATGAGCGGCACCCTCGTCCTGGACTGCGAAGGCCTGTCCAAACTCGTACGCCGCACACCCGAACTCACCGAATGGCTCGCCGCCGCCGAGGCCGAGGACATCCGTGTCGCCACCAGCTCCGTCACCCTCGTCGAAGCCCGCGACCCCAAGACCAACCAGGCGCGCTTCGACTACGCCGTCTCACGCGTGAACATCGTCCCGCCCACCGAAGCCATCGCCCGCCACGCCAGCGAACTCCTCGCCTCGGCCGGCCTCCACGGCCACAAGTACGCCCTCGACGCCCTTGTCGCTGCCACTGCACTGGCCTCACCCTCCCCCGTGACCGTCCTGACGTCAGACCCTGAGGACCTCCACTTGCTGTGCGGCGGCGAAGGCATCCGCGTGATCAAAATCTGACCCTCACACCGGGCACGATCCCTCTGCTCCCTCGGCCTCCCGGCCAGCCGCCCGCCCCGCCGGCCTCAGGCAGCCCGAGACGCCGACGGGCGGCAGACGACGAAGCCCGAAGGCCCCACCGCCCCGCTGCGCCCGTACCACCAGGAGCTGGAAGGCCAGCCGTACTCGGTGCTCAGCAGGAAACCCAACACCTCCCGGGGATGGCTGGATGGGCGTGCGCCTCAGACCGCGTCGGGCAGGAGTGCAGCAGCTCTGCTGTAGACGTCGAGGGCCTGCTGTTGCCTTCCTGCGCAGGCCAGCGCGCGAGCAAGGTTGTACAGAGCCCGTCCCTCCTCGCGCTGGTTGCCGGCCTCGCGCAGCATCTCGGCGGCCCGGGTGTGTGCGTCGATGGCCGGCTCGAAGCTGTTCAGGCTCTGCAAGGCTCCACCAAGGTTGTTGAGTGCCTCGCCCACCTGGCCGCGGCTGCCGTGCTCTTCGAGCAAGGGGACGCATGTTCGGTAGATGTCCGCGGCTTCGCTGAACTGGCCGGCCTCCAGCAGCGCGACCCCGAGGCCGAAGAGGGCTTGCCCTTCGTCATAGGGGGTGCCGACCTCCTGCGAGAGGGCCAGCTCTCTCCGATGCGCGTCTATTGCCTGTTCGGGCCTGCCGAGCAGGGTCAGGGACCGACCGAGGTTGCCGAGGGCCTGGCACTCGCCGTACCGGTCACCGATTTCCTGGCAGATCTGAAGGTCCGCTTGCTGAGCTTCTGCTGCCTGCTCGTACAGCCCTAGATCCGAGAACAGCCCGCCCACGTGGCCGAGGGCCGTGGCTTCGCCTTGGCGGTCACCGGCCTGCTGGAGTGCCGCGCCGGCGCGGAGGAGGGTGTTGAGCGCCTCCTCGGCCCTGCCTGCGTGAGCAAGTGCCGCTCCCAGGGAGGCGAGTATGCGGCCTGCTGGTGCGCCCACTTGCTCGAAGCATTCGAGCGCGCGGGTGTGGGCGTCGACGGCCTCGTCGAACCGGCCTGTCTGCGTGAGCGCCGTACCGAGGATGTCCAGTGCCATGCCTTCACGCCGCAGGTCCCCGAGTTGTCTGGCAGCGGCCCGGCACTGCCCGCAGGTTTCGATGGCCTCTTCGAACCGTCGGGCTCCACTCAGCGCGTTGGCCAGGTTGCCGAGCAGCATTGCCCGGTTGAGCTCCACAACTGACCGGGCGTGCTCGAAACCGTCGGGACGCATGGCACCGGCTTCGTGACCGGACGTCTGATCGGCGCTGCGGGCACGGTTCTCGATGAACTGCTGGATCCGTGTCACGTGCTTCAGCGCAGAGCACGTGACACCGATCCAGTCGTCGAAGTAGCGGCGCCGGTCGAGGAAGCGGGCGAGGCTGAGCGCAAGTCCGATGGCGAGGAGTGGATCGTCGGCGCTGCGGGCGTCGGTGGCAATGGCGACAAGGTTGCGGTGTTCGGCGTCCAACCAGGCCAGTGCCTGGGTCGAGTCGGTGAAACGCGGCGAGCCGCGGCCATCGGTGTCCAGGTGCGAGTCGGCGGCCGCCGCCGTGTTCTGGTAGTGGCCGCGGAGGCGGGTCACCGCCGCGTCCCGGGCGTCGTCGCCATCGGCGCGCCCGAGTTCGTCGGCGTAGAGCCGGACCAGGTCGTGCAGGCGCCAGCGACCCCACGTGTTTCCGGGTTCGATCAGATGGGCGCGGGCGAGGTGCTGGAGGAGCTCCTCCGTCGTGACGTGGTCAGCCCGCGCCAGTTGGGCTGTGGCCTCTGTGGAGATGTCGGGCCCCGGGTTGAGCGGCAGCAGACGCAGGAGAAGGGCGTGGTCACGGTCGAGGCGTTGGTAGGACAGGTCGAATGCGGCGCGTACGGCACGGTCCTCGTGCCGCAGGCGTTGCAGGCGCGTGTGGGCTGCCTCCAGGGCCTGGCGAAGGGAGGAGACGGGCCGGGCGGGGCTGTCCGCGAGCAGCGCGGTGGCGATGCGCAGGGCCAGCGGCAGACCGGCGCACAACGCGGCGACCGCGGCGGCATCCTCGGGCGCGTCCTGCACACGGGTGTCGTCGGCACCGCGCGCGTGCTGGAGGGCCTGGCCGAGTAGTTCGACAGAGGCGTGCTCGTCGAGGACGCCGAGGTCATGGAGGCGTGCATCGAGGTCGAGGGTGTGGCGGGACGTGATCAGGCATGCGGTGATGCCGTCGGAGGGCAACAGGGGGCGGACCTGCTCGGCGGTGGACACATTGTCGATGACCGTCAGGACCCGGCGTCCCGCCGCTGCGAAAGCGGCGAGCGCGCTGCGGTAGAGGCGAGAGCGGTCCTGCAGGTCCGGGGGAATGTGCTCGCTCGGGATCCCCAAGGCCCGTAACAGTCCGTCGAGGGCTCGCTCGGGCGGGAGCCGGCGTTCCGGGTCGTACCCGAACATGTCGACGAACAGCACCCCGCCGGGAAACCACCCGTCGGCCCGCACCGCCCGCGTGGCAGCCTGCACGACGAGTTCCGTCTTGCCGATGCCCGCCAGGCCGACCACCGCGGTGACGAGTACCCGCTGCCGGCGGGCGCCGGGGTCCAAGACCTGAAGAAGGTCGGCGACCTCGTCCTCTCGGCCGGTGAAGGTGGATGAGGCAGGCGGCATCCCGGACAGTGCAGGAACGACCCTCTCCGGGAGGTGGACGTTGACGACCTGGCCCTGGATCACCTCATGGAAGAAGACTCCGCCGCCGATCTCGTTGTGCACCGCTTGCTCTGCCCCGCGCCGTCCGGATCCGTCGGGCATTCCGATCAGCTCCGCGGCCCCGGCGTGCGCGGCCCCGGCGCGGGTGGGGGCGAGGTGAGGGCGAGGCCGGAGAAATCCCTGCCCTGCTGGACGGGACCGTGGAAGGTGCCACCGCTGATCTCGTTGTGGACCTCGCCCCCGGTGTGCACCCGCTGCGCCTCCTCGTGCCACCTCCGCAGGTCGGTCCTGAAGTCCGGATCCAGCGCTGCCCTCACCGCGAGCGCTGTGCTCAGCGCCTGGGCGCGGGCCGCGTCACCAGGTGCCCGCGCCAGCCCCGCCAACTCCGTTTCTCCGGAACTGACCGCGCCGTCTTGCCCGTTGTCCTGGTGGCGCAAGGGCCGGCGTACGAGCGCGCTGAGCCCCGCCCACGACTGCCTGCCGATCTCCCCGCCCGCCCCGCCCGCCAACGCCGCCAACAGGCCTATCGATACCGGATCCACCACATGCCCCCTGGATTCGCGCCCCGCTATCACGTTATGGCCGACTCAGGTCGGGGCAAACGCCTTGACCGCGGGACACCGAGACCAAACACCCGGCGCGACGACGCGACGGCGCTCACGGTTGCGACCTCGGATACGGAACCGGTTCGAGTCCCGTCACTCAGCCCTTTCGGTGCGGCGGCGGGCGCCGGACGGGCGGGGCGTCCTGTTGATCTGTCCCTTACGACGCCGGAGTTAGCCTTTCCCAGCCCGCGTCACTCGACCCCACCCGACGGGGGCGCGGCCATGACAAGATTCCGTGTTGTCATGAGCACGCACGAAAGGACGATGTCGTCATGCACGTTCTGCTGATGGGCACCGGAAAGCCGGCCATCGCATGAGTGCACTCTCCCCCACACCGCAGCCCACGGCCACGGCAACGGCAACGGCAACGGCGGACGGTCTCGGCGCGGCGCCGGAACCCGCGCTCGAAGCCGAGGCGCTTCACCACGACATCGCGCGCCTGCTCGACGCGCTGCCCGAGCCGAGTCTGCGCCTGCTGGCGGCGATGGCCGTGGTGGACCAGGAGACCCCGCTGCCGATCCTCGCCGTCATCGCGGACGTGGCCGACCCCAGCGCCGCGCTGGACGACCTGATCGAGGCCGGGTTCGTCACCTGGTTCCCGCGCGGCCTCGCCCAACCGGTCGGCATCAGCTCGCCGTCCTTGTGCGCCGCCGTGTACTGGAACCTGCCCGCCTCCCTGCGCCGGGCGATGCACCTCGCCTCGGCCGAGCAGGTCAGCGGCGTCCACGGACTCCAGCACGCCATGCTCGGCGCCGGCCGCAGCGATCCCGAACTCGCCGCGCGGCTTGAGGACGAGGCGACGCGCTACCACCAGGCCGGGGACACGGAACGGGCCGGCACCCTCCTCCTGTGGTCCGCCGACGTCTCGGTGGACAGGGACGAGCAGGAACGAAGACTGCTCATCGCGGCCCTCTGGGGCCTGCAGACGCAGACCGCCGGATGGGCGGCGGCCCTCGGGCAACGGCTCGCCCTCCTGGAACCCAGCGTGGAGCGCAACCTGTTCCTCGGTCATCTCGCCGGGCGCGAGGCGCGGTTCGAGGCCGCGCAGTCGCTGTTCGACCAGGCCAGGAGGCTCGTCGAGGACCGCTCCCTCGCGGAGCGCGCGGCCGTGGAACTCGCGGCCGCGACCCTGCACGCGGACGCCGGGGACCACGAGGCCGAGCAGCGGGTCGCGCTGTCCCTGCTGGCGCAGGACGGCCTCCCGGAGGAGGCCAGGGAATGGGCGGTGTGGTTCGCGGCGGACGCGCACGGCCGGATCCACCGCTCGGCCGACGCTTCGCTGCACCGGCTGGAGTCGCTCGCACCCGAGCTCGGCGCGCCGGACGCCGAGCGGCCAGGACACGGAGTCCTGCGGTGGGCGCGCGGCATGTGGCTGCTGCAGAGCGGCAGGCCCGGCCAGGCCATGGCGGACCTGCAGTGGGTGCTGCGCTCGCACGACGGCCCGGTCGGGCCGGTGCTTCCGCTGTCGTACGCCCTGCTCGGCTTCGCCCAGTTCCAACTCGGCGACTGGGAGGCGGCGTTGCGCGACGCGCAGGAGGGCGTGCGGGTGGCCGAAGCCCGCCACGACCGGCGCTACGCCGTCCCGGCCGCCGCGCTCACGGCGAGTATCAGTGCGCTGCGCGGCGACTGGGAGGTGGCCGCCGAGCTGGTGGACTCCCTGGTGCGGGACCAGCGCATCCTGGGTCCGGCCCGCTACGGGGTCTTCCCGGCGGTGGCCGCGGCGACGCTGGCCCAGGTACGCGGGGAGCCCGGCCGCGTGCTGGCGGCGCTGGCCCCCGTGACGGCCCAGCCGGGGCTGTTCTCGACCGAGCAGGTGTTATGGCGCCCCATGTACGTGGAGGCGCTGATCGACACCGGCCGGCTCGCCACGGCGCGCACCGCCCTCGCCCCGTTGCGCACCGCCGTCGAGCACGGCGCCCGCCCGACGGCGGTCACCGCGAGGCTCGAGGCCAAGCTCGCCGCCGCCGAGGGCGACCTGGCCGCCGCGACCGACCGGCTGGCCGCCGCGGTCGAGCAGCCGGTGGCCGAGGACTCCCCGTTCGGCCTCGCCCAGCTCGAACACGACTACGGCAGGCTGCTGCTGGGCGCACGCCGGCGGAGGTCTGCCATCAAGTGGCTGCTCTCCGCGCACGGACGCTACGTCCGTCTCGGTGCGCGCCCGTTCGCGGAACGGTGCCTCGGGCAGCTGCGGGAGACCGGTGCGCACATCCCCGGGGCCGGAACCGACGGCGTGGAGGGGGGCGCCGAAGCGGTCGGCCGCCGGCCCGTCTCATTGACGCAGCAGGAGCGCCGCATCGCACAGCTCGCCGCACAGGGCCTGACGAACCAGCAGATCGCACGCGCCCTGTTCGTGAGCGCCAAGACGATCGAGTACCACCTGGGCAACGTCTTCGCCAAGCTGGGCATCGGCTCACGCCGCCAACTCCGCGCCGAACTCGCCGCGCTGACCGACGACGGCACCGAGAGGGGGCACGAGCCGGGGCGGGACGCGGGCCGGGCCGCGGGGCCGACCGCTCGACCGCGGCACTGAACGCGGCGAGGGCCCCGGGCGCGGTCGCCGGGCAGCTGCTCAGATCAGGCCCTCGCGGATGGCGAACGCGACCGCGTGGGTGCGGTTGCGGAGCTGGTAGCGGACCGTGACGTCATGCAGCACGCTGGCCACGGTGCGTTTCGAGTAGGCGAGCTCGCCCGCGATCTCGTCGGTGCCGAAGCCGTCGGCCGCCAGCCGCAGCACCCGGCGTTCGCGGTCGGAGAGCCCGGTCAGGCTCAGGCCCTGTGGGCGCAGCACGTGCTGCTGCAGCCGCCCCACCTGCTTGAGCAGCCGGGTCAGCAGATCGGCGGGCAGGGCCGCGGTGCCCGAAGCGGCCCTGATCACCGCCTCGGTGAGCGAGGTGGCGGTGGCCTCCCACCGCCACAGCACGGCGTGGACCCCCGACTCGACGACCTTCAGCAGGTCGTCGTCCGACAGGGTGGAGAGGACCAGCACGACCTGCGCCCCGTCGCGCGAGCGCGCCGCCCTGATCGCTTCGAGGGCCGACGCCGTCAGCACGTCGAGCGCGAACACCACCACCCGGGCCGGTCCGCCCGCGGGTAACAGGTCGACGAGCTCCACCTCGACGCGCTGGCGCAGCTCGGTCGTCAGCCCGGCCCGCGTGATGGGGTCGTCCGCGTGGATCGACACCGGTATCCGACGTTCCAAAACGACCTCCCAGGGTCCGATGGCCGGCCGAGGCGGATACGCCGGCCGGTGCGGCCGGGTCTGGTGCCACTCCCGGAACCTGGGTCGCCGTGAAGTGCGCGCTACGTGTGCGGCCTCTTCACAAAATGACCACACCCCGCCTGCGGGTGTCGACTAGGGAAGCTCCTAGGCGGTGCCTAATCGCGCACCCGGTGGCGCGGAGAGCGGCAGGACGGCACTCCCGCGAGCAGGGGCCGCCCCCGCCCCGGCTGCGCTTTTTGCTGCACGTTCGCGCAGGCGCCGGGCCCTGCCCGCTGCCAGGCTGTTCCGGCACGCCGGGACGCAGCGCGCCTTCGCGCCTTCGCGCCGCGTGCCGTGCTGACGCGCGCGCTCCTCCGAACGGCCCGGGGTCGAGGAAACGGTCGGCAGCGCGATTTCCGAGGACCGTGTGACGAGGAACGAGGAGAGGGGGACCGGGCCGATGGGAGTTTCCGTCGTCTTCGAGGACGGCAACGACGCGGTCGAGGTCGTACCGGGTGAGGAGGCCGTGTGCGTCCTGCGCGTGGAGAACACGGGGATGGTGGTCGACCGGATCCTGCTCGACGTGCTCGGCGAGGCCGCCGAGTGGGCCGATGTCGAACCCGCGCAGGCCAACCTCCTGCCGGGCGGGGTCGAACAGGTCCGCGTCCGCTTCCGCCCGCCGCGCACGGCCTCCCAGGCACCGGGCGAGGTCCGGTTCGGGCTGCGCGCGATGTCGACCGAGGACTCCGCGGGCTCGTGCATCGAAGAGGGCACCGTCAGGGTCGGTGAATTCGGCGACCTGGGCGTGCGGTTGGTGCCCAAGAGCGCCACGGGGCGGCGTTCGGCGCGGTTCCGGCTCGTCGTCGAGAACCGCGGCAACCGGCCCGAGCAGGTACGGGTCGAGGCGGTCGACCCGGAGGCCAGGCTGGGCTTCCGGACGAAGCCCGCCCTGTTCGTCGCCGCGCCGGGCACGGCGACCTTCGTCCGCCTGAAGAGCGTGCCGCGCAAGACGTTCCTCAAGGGGCCCAACCGCACGCTGCCGTTCGAGGTCGCCGCGTTGCCGGAGCGGGGCGAGGCCGCGCGGGCCGAGGGCGTGATGCTGGAGAAGCAGACGCTGCCCGAATGGCTGCTGCCGGTGCTCGGGATCACGGTGGTGGCGTGCGGCCTGCTGCTGGCGCTGTGGCTGACCGTGCTCCAGCCCGTCGCGCACTCCGCCGCGTCGGCGGCAGCGGACGCGCAGGACGCGGCCGGCGCCGCGAAGTCGGCCGCGGCCAAGGCCATGGCGAGCGCCAAGCCCGCCAAGCCCAGCAAGGCCGCCGCACCCGCGCCGCCGACCGGACTGACCGTCAAGCTGGCCTCGCCGACCGTGGTCACGGGGGCGACCGTCCCGGCGACCGGCAGCTTCTCCGGCGGCACCGGCACGCACCCCAAGCTCGTGTGGACCTCCTCGGCCCCGCATGTCGCCACGGTCTCGCAGAGCGGGGTGGTGACCGCGCACCACCCGGGTACGGCGATCATCACCGCGACCGGCGCCACCGGCACGGCGTCCCCCGCCTCCGGTACCCCCTCCCCCGGCGCTCCCGGCACCACGGCGTCCCCGTCCGCCGCCGGTGCGACGCCCGCCGCGACGGCGGACGGGTCGAGTCCGAGCCCCGCGGCCCCGGCGGTCCTGACCGGTTCGGTGACGGTCAACGTGGTGGGCCCGGTGTCGGTCACCACGACCTCGCTGTCCCAGGCGGCGCGCGGCAAGGCCTACTCCGAGTCCGTCGGCGCCACCGGCGGCACCGGCTCGTACACCTGGTCGGTCGCGTCCGGGACGCTCCCGGCGGGGCTCACGCTCTCGCCCCAGACGGGGGCGGTCAGCGGCACCCCGGCCGGGGCCGGGACGAGCGAGTTCACCCTGCGGGTGACGGATGCCGGGCCGCCCGCCCAGTCCGCCACCAGAAAGTTCAAGGTGACGGTCCGCAACTCGCTGGCCGTGAACAGCTCCACGCTGCCCGGAGGGACCACGGGCAGCGCGTACTCGCAGACACTGGAGGCGATCGGCGGCACCGCCCCCTACCGGTGGTCGCTCGCCCCGGGCAAGGGGGCGCTCCCCGGCGGGCTGCGCCTCGACGCGGCCTCCGGCGCGATCACCGGCACCCCGACCACGGCCGGGGTCTTCGACATCACCGTCCAGGTCACGGATGCGGCCGCGCCGAGCCAGTCGGCCACCCAGCAGCTGTCCCTGACGGTCTCCAACCCGTTGGGAATCAGCACCCTGTCCCTGCCCGACGGGGTCACCAAGACGTCGTACGCGCAGCCGCTGAGCGCCTCCGGCGGCGTCGAACCGTACCGGTGGTCGCTGTCCCGTCCGCCCCGTTCGCTGCCCGACGGGCTGACGCTCAACCCGAAGACCGGGGTGCTCGGCGGAACGCCGCAGGCGGCCGGCTCCTCGACCTTCACCGTGTACGTCACCGACTCGGCGATGCCCGCCCACACCAAGGCGCAGACGTTCACCCTGGAGGTGGTGACCGGGTTCGCCGCCACGACGTCCAGCCTGCCCCAGGGGACGTTCGGCAAGGACTACAAGGCGCAGCTGACCGCGGCGGGCGGTACCGGGCCGTACGTGTGGACGCTGATGGGCACGCTGCCGGACGACCTCAAGCTCGGCTCGGACGGCTCGATCACCGGGCGGCCGCAGGCGACGGGCAGCTTCCCGTTCAGCGTGCAGGCGACGGATTCGAGCAAGCCCCCGCTGACCACCACCAAGACCCTGACGCTGACGGTGGTGGCCTCGCTGGGCATCGTCACGACCTCACCGCTGCCCCACGCGCTGACCGGGAAGCCGTACTCGCAGACCCTCAAGGCGGTCGGCGGCACGGCCCCGTACACCTGGGCCCTGTCCAAGGACACTCCGCTCCCCGACGGCCTGAGCCTGGACCCCGTCACCGGGGTCATCAGCGGCACCCCGGAGTCGACCGGCGGCGTCACGCTCGACGTCACCGTGACCGACTCGGGTCCCACGCCGCAGACGGACACCAGGACGGGTCTGTCGCTGACGGTCGTGCTGCCGCTGGGCTTCCAGGAGCCCTCGACGATTCCGCAGGCCGCCCTGGGATTCCCGTACAAGGGATTCGCGCCGACCAACGTGGTCGGCGGCTCCGGCAAGCAGAGCTGGTCGGTGACCGAGGGGGCGCTGCCGGACGGCCTCGCGCTCGACCCCGCCACCGGAGCGGTCAGCGGCACCGTGCGGCCGCCGGCGAGCGCCGGGACGTACCAGTTCACGGTCACGGTGAGCGACACCACGGACTACACGGTGACCGCGAAGACCAGCATCTCGCTCACCGTCGTCAACCCCCTGACCGTGCAGAGCCCGGACCCGTGGACCGGTACGGTAGGGACGCGTTTCCAGGGCCGGACGGTGCAGCCGGCCGCCGGTCTGGCGCCCTACAGGTTCACCCTGACCCCCGGCCCGGGATCGGGCTGGATGTCGATCGACCCGTCCACGGGCGAGGTCACCGGAACCCCGGACGGGACGTGCGCGAACCCCACCTCCACGGACGGGCCGCCCACCGGGACCGTCACGGTCACCTGTGACGCGAACGACTACACCGGGCAGGTGACGGTCAAGGACGCCCTGGGCGAGTCCGTGACCACGACGGTGCACGTGAAGGCCGCCGTGCCCGCGCTCACCGTGCAGTTCGACAGGAGCGCGCACACCCAGACCGGCGGTACCCCGCTGACCGCCTTCGGCGTGACCGTCACCGGCCCGGCCGGCGGCTACGGCGCCGGCACGTACACGTACGAGGTCAGCCCCGCGGTGTGCGGCGCATCCGGCTCCGACTGCGACCACGTCGATCCCGCCACCGGGACGATGAGCGGTGAGATCGACGATCTCACCGACGGGACGGCGACCTTCACCGTGAGGGTCACCTCCACCGATCCCCGCGACAGCGACAACACGGTCACGGCCACCTACACGGAGTCAATCAGGACCCAGGCCGCCCCACCGCCGCCGCCTGCCGGCGGCGGAGCGACCGGTGGGGGCTCCCAGTGACCGGGGCGTCGCGCGGGTCGCAGCCCCCGCTGGCCGTGCTGGTGCTGCAGACCGCCGCGTCCCTGGAGAACCTCGCCGTCCAGTCGTACACGACCGCGGCGGGCCTGCCCTTCGTGGTGCGGGGGAACGCTCGGTTGCGGGCCCTGGTGGCCCGCAACCGGGCTCACCACCTCGCGCATGCGCAGGCGTTCAACCAGGCCGTGGTCAGGGCGGGCGGGGCGCCGCAGCATGCGGCGGACCCCCTGTACGCCGCGACGGTGAGCAGTCGGCTGGCCGCCATGACCGACCCGGACTCGCTGGTGAGCCTGCTCACCGAGCTCGAAGGCAACAACGCGGGGACCTGTACCCGGTACGCGAGCCTGGCCGAGCACGGCGGCCTGCGCTCGCTGTTCGTGAACGTCGCCTCGGTCGAGGCGCAGCACGGTGCGGAGCTGCTGATCCTGCGGACGCTTCCGGACGACGGCGCCACGGCGGCGCACCCGCGGGGGGCCACCGCGCGAGCGGTCCCGGCGGCGGCCGCCACGGCCGGCGTACCGCACGCCGTCTACCCCACCGCGTCCGCGTCCGCGATCAACGAAGGAGCGGTGCGATGACCGACACCGACCACGCACCCGACGCACACGGCGCGCCTCCCCCCGACCGGGAGGGGGAGGGAGAGGCACCGGCACCGGAGGACGAGACACCGGTCGCGGAGGAAGGGGCGGTCGGCTCGGAAGACGCGGTGGACGGGAAGAAAATGCCGTCGCGTCGGATGCTGCTCCTGGGGGCCGGGGGTGCCGTCCTGGGGGCGGTAGGGGTCGGAGCGGCCCTCGCGGTGCGGGGCGGCGGCGGCAGTGGCCGGCACGCGGCGTCGCCGTACTCCGGCGACCTGCGGACCGTTGCCCTGGCCGCCGCGCTGGAGAACCAGGCGGTGAGTGCCTACCGGGCGGTCGACGCGGTGCTGCGCGGCGGGAGGTTCGGCCCGGCGGTCCCCGCGCTCGCCGCGTTCGTGCGGACCGCGGCGGCCCACCACACCCAGCACGCCGCGACCTGGAACGCGATCCTGCGCGAGGCCCGCAAGCCGGTCGTCACCGGGGTCCCGCTCGCGGGCCACGCACGCGTGCTGGACAGGATCGGGACGGCGTCGAGCGTGGACGAGATCGTGTCCGCGGTGCAGGGGCTGGAGTACCAGGCGGCGCAGACCCACACGGCCGCCGCCGGCAGCCTGGCGGGCGTCGGACCGGCCGTCACCGCCGCCGCCACGATCGCACCCGTCGAGGCGATGCACGCCGCGACGCTCGGCTACGTGCTCGGCGGACGCCCCTGGACGGCGAACTTCCTCGGTACGGCCGAGGTCCTGCGGACCACGGAACTGACGGCATGACGGCTCGGCCTCGCACGGGCGGTCTCAGGACGCTCCTGGCCCCCGCGCGGACCGTCCCGGAGGAGGAGGCGCAGAGCGCCGACCGGAGCGAGATCGCGTGGGGAAGGACCCTGTCCGTCGTGAGAACGGCACCGAGTTGCGCGGCGCCTGGCACGCCATCACTCTTCCGGGCCTGAGCCTGCCCGCCCGATGCGAAGACCAGGTACACGAGGAGACCGATGAGCACGCTGCGGGACGCTGACCTCTCGCTCGCCCACTGGCTGGAGGGCGTGCTGCCGCCGGGCACCGGCGTCAGGTTCGACGCGCCGCGCGCCGACTGGGAGCGAGCGGTGCCCGGCGCCCCGTTCGTCAGTCTGTTCCTCCGTGACGTGCGCAGGGGCGGTCAGGAACTGCCGCCCTCCGGATGGTCGGAGGTCCGCGACGCCGACGGGCGGCTGGTGGGCAGGCAGCCCGCGGTGCGCCACTACCGGATCTCGTACACGGTCACGGCGTGGGCCGGCCCGGCGGGGACCGGGCCGGAGACGTCCGAGGAGGCGTCCCGGCGGACGGTCGAGGAGCACGATCTGCTCGGTCTGCTGATCGACGCCTGTACGGCCACGGACGCCCTCGCCGACGACCATCTGACCGGGGCCCTGGCCGAGGCGGGGCTCCCGTCCTTCGTGCGCTGCGGGGGCGATGAGCCGGGGCGCTCGGCGCAGGACGTGTGGCCGGGCCTCGGGATCGCCCCGCGCGCGCATCTGGTGCTGGAACTGGTGGCCCCGGTGGTGCCGCCGATGGTGACCGACCTCGCGCCGCCGGCCCGCGGGATCGTGCTCGGCGCGGCCCGGTTGCCCGCCCCCGGCGCGCCGGGCGAGACCGCCGCGACGACCGGCCCGGCACCGACCGGCCCGGTCCCGACCGGTCCAGCGCCGACCAGGGCCGCGGGGACCGTGCGGCGCTGGGAACGGCGCACGATCACCGAGTCCCGCCGGGCCGGGTCCGGGAACGAGTCCGAGTCCGGGAACGAATCCGGGTCCGGGAACGAGTCCGGGTCCGGGAACGAGGCGTAGCCGAGGGGGGCGGGGCGTATGCCCGGCCCCCCTCACTGGTCCGCGTGCCGCCCGCGCCTCAGCCCGCGGTCACCGAGGTGTTGGTGGTGAGGAACCGCGCGGTGCCCTGCTTCGCCGGCAGCGGGTCGGGCAGGGCGGTCGGGGGCGGCTGGGTGGCGGGCGTCTGCACCGTGAACACGGCCGTGAACGTGCCGCCCCGGATCAGGATCGGCTTGCCGCCGTTGGTGGTCCTCTCCGTCAGGTTCTGCGGCGACAGGGTGAGGACCAGGGTGCCCGTGCCGGGAACCGTGCAGGGCGGTGCCGTGTACACCAGCGGCGCGCGCAGCACCGCCGGCAGTTCGTCGCCCTGGAGGCAGACGGGCGTTCCGCCGACGGTCACGTTCGTGCTCGAACCGGTCAGTGGCAGCGGCGCCGCCAGCGCCGGTATCACCGCGGGCCCCGGGATGGTCACTTCGAGCAGGTCCCCGGTTCTGATGACGAAATCCGCCACGCGTCCTCCTGTGCCGTGTGGTGCCCTGTCAGGTGGTGAAGCCGAACAGCTCGATCTCGGAGACGGCCGCGGTGGACCCGCTGCTGCCCGGATACACCGCGCCGACCTGGATCCGCACGCTGGTGACGAGAGCCGCGTGGCTGACGGAGAAATCCTGCTCCTGCGAGGTGTCCTTCGGGACGATGGTGAAGGACTCGCCGTTGGAGTACGTCAGCCGTATCTGGCTGGGCCTGCCGTCCCGGATGTAGGCGTTGCTCGCACCCGAGTGCAGGATGATCTTCATCAGCGTCACGCGGTGGGCGAACTTGAGGGTGAGGGCCGGTTCGGCCGAGGTCGACCAGGGCGCCAGCCAGTAGGTGTCGAGCAGTTCGTCGGCGGCGTTCAGCGCGGGATGCCCGTGCTCCGAGGCGTTCGCCGTCACGCTGACGGCGTGGATCGGCGAGAGGTCGTGGGCGACCGCGCCGGTGACCCTGGCCTTCAGGCTCCGCGCCCTGCTGTCGACCGTGTGGCGGAACGGCGGGTACGTGCCGTAGAGCGTGCCGCCGCAGAGCAGCGCCACCGCGACGACGACGCGGCCCTTGCGGTAGACCTGCCGGAGCGCCGACTTCGGGTCGAAGCCGGGCTGCGCGAGGTGCGCGGCGGACCTGCCGTCCGCCCGGCCGGGACCCTCGGCCGGCGCGAGCCGGACGACGCGCGGTCCGCGCCTGGGCACGAACTTTCGCCACCACGGCTGCTTGACCAGCACCGCCTCGACCAACGAGGCACCGCACCGGCTGCAGAAGCTGCGCGAGCTCGGATTGCCCTCGCCGCACGTCCCGCACACCAGGTCGCCGGGTTGCAGCCGACGGGTCGGCGCCGTCCTGGTCACCGCGACCGCCCTGGCCCGCGCGATCTGCGGCGCCTGTTCCCGGATCTCGCCGGGCGACCGCACCGGAGCGGTGTCGCCCCCGCTGGACGCCGGGCCGGAGGACCGCGCGTCCGGCGCGTCCGCCTCGGGGACGGCCGCGGACTCGGGGTGCTCGACGGGCGCGACCAGGGCCGCGGCGTCGCCCCGCCGGGCCGCGGGCGCCGGCGGCCGGGCTGCCGGCGGCGATGCCGGAACAGCGGCCGCGCTCTTCCGGGGCGCCGAAGGCGGAGCCGGAGGGGGCGCAGGCGCGCCTCGCCGGGCCGCCGAGGGCGGGGGCGGAGGAGACGGAGCAGCCCCTGGCCGAGCCGTCGACGGAGGAGGCGGGGGCACAACCGCACTCTTCCGTGCCACGGACGGCGCGGGCGGAGGAGGCGGGGCCGTGCCTGGCCGAGCCATCGACGGAGGGGGCGGCGGCACAGCCGTGCCCGGTCGAGTCGTCGTCGGCGGGGGCGGGGGCGGGGGCACAGCCGCGCTCTTCCGGGCCGCCGAGGGCGGGGGCGGAGGAGGCGCAGGCGCGCCTCGCTGGGCCGTGGACGGCGCGGGCGGAGGAGGCGGGGGTGTGGATTTTCGGGGTGGTGGGGGAGGTGGGGGTGGGGCGGCCGGGGTCTTTCTGGCCGGTGGCCGTGGGGCGGGCGGAGGGGGCGGGGTCGCGCCCGACCGCGGCCTCGGCGGCGGGGGAGGCGGAGGTGGGGGCGCGGCGGCTCCGGGCCGCGGCGCCGCGGGCGCGCCGGAGCGAGCTCCCGTCGACGGTGCCTGCTGCTGCGCCCCGGCGGTCCCGGAGGCCTCCGGCCTGGGCCCGGCGATGAAGGTGTTCGTCCCCTGGATCACGCGCCGGAGCAGCCCGGCCCGCGGTTCGGCCGCCGCCTGTTCCTGCTCGACCTCCTGGACCACCTCCTGCGCGACCTGCGAGGTCTGCTTCTCCCCCGTCCATTCGAGGAAGCCGCCGCAGGAGCCGCAGAAGGCGTCGTCCTCCCCGTTGCGGAACCCGCACTTGCGACAGACGATCATCTCTCCACGACCTCCAACCGGTGCGGGACATGCGCGGGTTTCTCGGCGACGATCAGTTCCTCCAGAGCGGTGACGTCCACCGCCGCGCCGCTCGGCAGCGTCACCCGGACGGACAGCCGGGGCACCGCCTCGCCCGGCAGCGGGGTGTTCGGGACCACCGACCAATGGACCCCGCCGCTCTCGGTGAGCTCCACTTCCCCGCCGGTGACCAGCTCGACCAGGGTGCGCAGGCCGTCGACGGTGCCGCGCAGCCGGTGGAGCGGGACGGAGTGCGCCACCGCCGCCCGCTGCCGGTCCAGGGGCCAGTTCTCGTCCAGGACCGTGCCCAGCCAGCCGGCGAGCCACCGCACGAAGTCGGCGGGCGCGAGCATCGGGTCGGTGTAGGCCGCCAGGCAGTCCAGGGTCGAGACGGCCGGGGCGAGCACCTCGTCCAGGGCCGCGGTCCACCGCATCGCCACCGGGTCCTCCTGGAAGACCGCGGGCAGCAGAGTGCCGATCGGATACGGCGTGTCCAGCCCCGTCACGGCCGCGCGCATCAGTGCGCCTCCACTCTGACCTGGTGCTCGTACGAGAACACGAGGCTGTTGGGGTCGAGGTCGATCCGGCGGACCTCCCTGCCGCGCGCGCCGGTGACCGGGTCGGCGGAGAACAGCCGTACGTCCTCGACCAGTTCGACTCCGGGGACCTGTTGCAGGCGGCCGAAGATCTCGCCGGCCTGCACCGGACGGCCGAACGGCCAGCCGGTGCCCTCGGGGCCGCCGCCGGGCAGCGGATTGAGATAGCGGTGGAGGGCTTCGAGCGAGTCCTCGCGCACCCGCTCGACGTTCACCCGTGGCCGGGCCACCAGCCGGGCGACCACGGTGACGCCGCGGTAGAGCGGCGGTTCGAGCATGACGCGGGTGCCCACGACCCGTGCGCGGTCGAGCCGTTCGGCGATCCGGCGCAGCGTGGGCTCCGGCGGGACGAGGTCCTCGAACAGGATCCGGCCGTCCCGCACGGCCGCGGCCGGGACGACCAGCACCCGGACTCCCCCGGCCTCGGCGGGGTCCTCGCCGGTCGGCACGCAGCGCACCCGGGCGATCTCCGGCGCCGCCTCGCGGGTCAGGATCTCGTAGTCCTCCGCCGTCACCGCGCGGCTGCGGGTGCGGACCAGCAGCGGCCCGCGGTCCTTCGCCTCGTCGAGGGTCTCGCCGTCCACCCCGCCGTGGGCCGGGCGCCGGTTCTCCACGGCGGAGACGGCCGGGACCGACGACTTCAGCCGGCAGAGCGATCCGGCCGCGACGTTCCCCCGGGCGCCGCCGCCGGTCGCGTATCCGCGGATGCGCACCTCGGCGTCCTTCTCGGGCACGGCGCCGTACCGGCGCAGGCTCCCGTCGGGCTCGCGCACCGCCGGGCCGAACAGGACGAGTCCGGAGACCGCGTCCAGGGCGAAGTGCCGGTCCTCGGGCCCGCTGTCGGCGAAGTGCTCGACCTCGGTCCACTCCAGCCAGCCCTCGGGTGAACTGGTCTCGACGACCGGCGGGCCGTAACCGGCCAGCACGGGACTGTGCCGGAGCGGGAACTGCTGGCCGGGCACGCCCTCCGCCCGGCCCAGCCTCTCGAGCGCGACCGGCTCGGCGTGCACCGCCTCGACCGTGCCGCCGATCGTGCAGACGGTCAGCCCGTCGACCACGGGCGAGTCCGTGTACGGGGGTTGCCCCTCCTCGGGCTCGGTGACCCGGGCCCTGAGCCACCCGGCACGGTCGCCGTCGACCACGCTCGCGCGGTGCGCGGTCGGCACGTGCAGGACGATCGCGCCCGAGGTGTTCAGACCCCCGGTCTCGTCGAGCCCCACCTCGCACTCCGTCCAGCCGTCGCCGGTCCAGGCCTCCCAGACCAGCGGGGCGTGTTTCGGGTTGACTCCCACCCCCTCGACCCGGCCGCGGAAGCCCAGCCGGATCGCGCACCCTGGCACCGGGTCGGTGAGACCGATCAGCAGCGCGTCCCCGATCCCGGGCCGCCGGCGGAACGCGGGGAACGGCCTGCCGTCCGACAGCAGCCGGGAGCGGTCCGCGGTCTCGGCCGGCCGGCCGGCGTCCGTGGCCTCGACGGCCTCGACGGCCTCGCCGGCCGGTCCGCCGTCGGACTCCGGTTCGACCGCGGTCCTGATCCTGGCGAGCGAACAGGGCACGACGGCCAGGTCCTCGCCGGTGGTGAAGACGACCGACTCGGCGGTGGCCGTGCGCAGGGTCCCCACGCGGGTGCCCGCGGCGATCGTCAGCCGCGTGCGGGCGGGGCTGGAGAGCCAGAAGGTGACGGGTGCGCGCGCCGGAGTGGGCGGCAGGACGCGCAGGCCGATCAGGTTCAGGAAGGTGACGTACAGCCGGTCGGGCACCTGGTTGAGCCGGAAGAGCAGGTGGTCGGTCATGTGGGCGAAGGTCTCGATCAGGGTGATGCCCGGGTCGGAGACGTTGTGGTCGGTCCACTCCGGACAGCGCTGCATCACCAGGCGCTTGGCCTCGTAGACCAGGTCCTGGAACCGGCGGTCGTCGAGATCGGGGGCCGGCAGGGGCATCAGTACGCGCCTTCCTCGTGCTCGGGGATGGTGTAGAAGGGGAAGACGAGGTTGCGCGGGCTGTTGGTGCCGGGCACCACGTAGCGGATGTCGATGTAGAGCAGGCCTGGCTGCTCCTCGTCGGGGTACACGTCCACCTCGGCCACGTCGACGCGTGGCTCCCACTGCTCGATCGCGTTCTTGACCACGTCGGCTATCTCGGCGGCCTTGTGGACGCCCGCCCCGTCGAAGACGTAGTCCCGCAGGGTGCTGCCGAACCGCGGCCGCATCGGGCGCTCACCGGGGTAGGTCTCCAGGATCAGCCGCATCGACTGCTCCAGTTTGGCGGTCCCGGAGGCCATGGTCGGCGCGCCGGTGGGTTCGAAGGTGAACGGGAACGACCAGCCGGTGCCGGTGAAGTCGGTCATGGCCGTGCCTCACCCGCCCAGCGAGACGGACGCGCCGGACAGGGAGACGGTGCCCTGGCTCTGGATGGTGAGCGAGCCGGCGGACTTCAGGGTCAGCGCCTTCCCGCCGTCGATGGTCACCGTGCCGCCCTCGCCGG
Source organism: Streptomyces sp. NPDC051987 (assembly GCF_040680735.1). Taxonomy (NCBI): domain Bacteria; kingdom Bacillati; phylum Actinomycetota; class Actinomycetes; order Kitasatosporales; family Streptomycetaceae; genus Streptomyces; species Streptomyces sp. NPDC051987. The sequence goes on from NZ_JBFAXI010000050.1 coordinate 24,051, forward strand.
TCACGATGTTGACCGTCCCGGCCCGGCCGCACCTGATGGTGAGCTGCCCCGCCGGGTCGGTGGGTGCGCAGGCGAGTTCCACCGTCCCGCCGACCACGTCGACGTCGAGCCCCAGCCCGCCGTCGCCGGTGCCCAGCGCGATCCGCGACTGCTCGGGCTTCGGTCCCTCGCCCATCTCGTCGTGGAACACGAGCCGGTTGCCCGAGGCCGAGACGAACCCGCGGCGCGCGACCGACGAGTCCGCGCCGCCCGGTCCCTGCCGGACGGCGCCGCCGCCGAGGCTGTAGGCGCTGTGCTCGGTGACGAGGCCGCCGAGCACGTACGGGCGGCGCGGATCGCCGAACTCGAAGCCGACCAGGACCTCGTCGCCGACCTCGGGCAGGAACATCGCGCCGCTGCGCCGGCCGGCGCCGAACTGCACGACCGGGGCCCAGTCGGTGCGCACGTCCGGGGACAGCCACGGCAGGGTCAGCCGCACCCGGGCGTGGTCGCCGCCGATGTCGTCGACCACCGCGCAGACCAGACCGGGGATCCGCACCGGTTCGGTGCCGCCGGCCGTGGTCAGGCCGAGCAGGGAGCGGTCGTGCGCGCCGCCCGCGGCGAACTCGGTGTGGTAGCCGTTCTCCGTCAGGTCGAACACATGCCGGGCGCGGGTCACCAGCCAGACGGCGGGGAAGTGCCCCGGAATTCCGGAGACCTTGACGGAGGCGCCGGCGCGGATCGCGGGGTCGCCCGTCGCGTCCCCCTCGGCCTCGGCGAAGGTCCCGCCGACGGACGCGGCCAGAGCCGCCGCCGCGTCCTCGGCGTCCGCGACCGGCAGGGTGCCCACGACATGGGCGGTCGGGCTCGGTGGCGGGCCGAGGCCCTCCCCCGGCCGCGGGGCCGGCGCGTCCGCCGCGCCGGAACCCAGCGGACCGTCGGCGGCCGCGCTGAAGAGCGCCGCGACCGCGGTCGGGCCCTGCGGGCGCTCGGTGGGGGCGCCCGCGGCCGGGACCGGCGCCGTGGGTGCGGCGGACAGCGTCGCCCGCAGCGGGTCCCAGACCCGCACCTCGACCCCGGGGGCCAGGTTCCCCGCCGTGAGCCGCGGCTCGAAGCGCAGCAGCGGGCCCGGCATGGCCAGCTCCGGCAGATTCTGCTGGGAGTCGGCGAGCGTGGCGGCCTTCCGGAAGTAGAAGCCGCCGTCGGAGATGCCGAACTCGAAGCCGGTCTCGCGTGCCCGCTGCGCCAGGAACTCCCAGTCGCTCTGGTTGCACTGCAGCAGGTGCTGGTGGACGGTCCGCGTCTCGGAGATTTTACCGATCGGCAGTCCCGCCTCCTTGGCGATCCGCCGCGCGACGTCCGAGTCGGTCGCGTCCTCGAACGCCCTGGTACGGCGCGCCCGTTGCAGCCGGTGGCACAGGTCGTAACCGCGGACCACGGTCCGCCCGACCGTGCCCTGGTAGTACCCCTCGATGGCGGTGACCTCGCCGGCCACCAGCCGGCTGCCCGGCCCGGACCCGACCCGCACCTGGACGCGCGTCCCGATCCGCAGGCCCGCCTGGTCCAGCGCGGCACCGGTGAGGTCCGCGAAGCTGAGCGCGAACATCGTCGGCAGCAGCAGCTGCGTGCTGACCTCGGTGCGCACCAGGCAGCTCGCGGCGGCGCCGGACAGCTCCCGGCCGGAGCCGGAGCCGACCAGTACCGTCGGCCACACGGTGGCGCCGAGGTGCGACGGCACGGTCATTCCTCGCCCTCCTGGGTGCTCGGCAGGTACACGCTGGTCCCGGGCCGCACGCGCAGCGGATCGGCGACCCGGTTGGCGGCGGCGATCTCCCGCCAGTGCTCCGGCCCGCCGTAGCACCGCGTGGCCAGTTCGGGCAGGGTCTCGGCACCGGAGAGCAGGTGGGTGCGGCGCCCCGCGAGGCCGCCCGAGGTCGGGTTGGTCGGCCCCGGGATGTCCGGGATCGAGTGGAGCGTCAGGTCGACGGTGGCCCGTACGGGCGTCCCGGACGGGCTGAACCTGGTGTACGTGGCCGTCACCTGGTTGAGATGGACCAGGTAGACCTGGGGGCCCCAGATGAACTTCAGCCGGGGCAGCTCGCTGCGCCGCGTGGACGTCCTGTCCTCGACCTCTGTGAAGTGGGACCACTTGAGCAGGCGCAGGCAGGTCTGCGCCACCCTGGTCCCGTCGAAGGTCAGCGAGCGCAGGTTGATTCTCGTGGTGCCCTTGGCCTTCTCTACCTCTTCGACGGATATGGCGGACAGTTCGACCTTGGCCTTCGGGTCGGCGACACCGGCGCGCCTGTCGCCCCTCTGCTGCAGACCGGCGGTCGGTGCCACCGGCGCCGAGTGCGAGATCACGATGGCCGCCGGGTTGAAGTCGAACTCGATGTAGTCGGCTGCGGCGGTGGACTTCGCCGGGCCGAGTTTCGCGTTGCCGTCCGGGGCCAGCGGGGGTGCCGGGGCCCGCGGGACGCGCCGTGCGGCCATGGCCGCGCGCTGCTGCTGCAGCATCTCGGGGGTGACGCTCATGGGTCCCGGCTCCTATCCGTGGGCGGCGGAGGTCGGCAGGAAGCCCTCGTGTTCGAGGGTCAGCGTCTCGATCGCGACCGCGTTCTGCTTCGCGTCCAGGACGGGGCCGCTCCACGACACCGGGTACGCGTTGCGCAGGCTCCAGGAGGCGACGACCTTCTGGTGCACGTCCTGGAGCGCGATGTCCACGGTCCCCTTCGGCGCCCTGCCGCTCTTCTCGTCGCCGTTCATCCAGGTCGTGACCAGCTTGCCGAGCCAGCGCTGCAACGCCTGGGACGGCTGCCACTCCATCGCCCGCTCCAGGACCACCGGGGAGTAGGACACCTGGGCGGGCAGCTTCACCTCGCCCGCGTAGTCGCCGCCGACCTTGATCGTCTCGGTCCGGAAGTCGACCTTCAGGCCCCGGCACGCGGACCATTCGCCGAGCCGGTCGATGCCGTCACCGTTGGAGAAGGCGACGGTGAAGCGCATGGACAGGCCGTAGTACCGGAACGCGCTGTCGGCGGCCGCGTGGCGCGCCGCCGAGACGGCGGTGGACGCGGTCGTGGCGCCGCGCTGCCCGGCGGCAGCGGCGAAGGACGCGATGCTCACTGACGGGATGCCTTTCGTGTACGTGGGTGCCGGCCTCAGAACGGCGAGATCATCGGCGAGGTCGGGGACAGCGCCGAGGAGTTCAGGTCGTCCTCGAGGAAGCCGGTGTGGGCGAGCCGGAGCGTCTCGACCGCGGGTCTGGCACCGGCCGCGTCGAAGGAGTCGACGGACCAGGCGATCGGGAAGAACTCGCTCAGACGCCACTGGACCATCGGGATCCCGGCGAAATCGACGAGTTGGATGGTGCCGCTCTGCGGCTGCGGCTTCTTCGAGGTCTGCGTCAGCCAGTGCTGCACGACCCGCGAGTAGGGCCCGGCCGCCCGGCTGAGCGTGATCGGCTCGTACCGGGTGGCGCCGGGGAAGAGCCAGACCTGGTTGCCGCTGTCCCCGACCCGGTGCTCGACCTGTTGCCAGGTCACCGACAGACCCGTCACCCTCGACCAGTCGCCGAAGTGGTAGGCGACGTTGTCGATCAGCACCGAGTACCGGTGGTTCATGCCGACCGTCGGCGGACCGGCGATGTTCCCGGCCCGCTCGGCCGCGCCGCGCAGCGACCCCATCATGCTCATGGCTCCCTGGCTCCCGTCCGTCTCATCCGTGTCGTCTGCCTCGTGCGTCTCGTGGTCTCGTGCGTCTCGTGCGTCTCGTCGGGGACTTTCGGCTACCTCGCCCAGCCGAACGGCCCGGTCTCACCGAGCCGGCCCGCGCGTTCGCGGTCGACCAGGAGCTCTCGCCGGAGCCGTCGGTGGATCTTTTCGTAGACCTGGACGGCCACTTCCTCGATGTCGCTCGGGTCGTCGAGGTCGAGCGGGCGCCGGCCGCTGAGCTCGATGAGCCGGTCCCTGACCGAGAGCAGTTCCTCGTCGACGGCCGCCGGTGTCCGGGCCGTCGGGTCCTCGGTTACCAGTACCCGGGACGTCTGGGGTTCCTGGAGCACATGGTGCGCCTGGTGCCCCTGGTGCGCCTGGAGCCCGTACGGGGTCCCGTCCGCGGGCGCGGCCGACGCCGTCGGCGGCCGCGGGGGCCCCGCCGTGCCCGGCTCGGCCTGGGTCATCACGTCGCCGGGCTGCCGCTGGATCCCGCTCGTGGGCGCCGTGTGCCACGGCGCGGTCCACGATGCCGCCGGTGCAGCGGGTGCCGTGCCGGCCTCCGGCGGCTGCGGGCCCAGGCCGCGCGCCCAGCGCTCGCTCGCCACGGCCTCTGCCTCCAGGGCTCTGCCGCTGTCGGAGTCCTCAGGAGGAAGGGCCGAACCGAGGGTGCGCTGCTGGGCGGCGTGGGTGAGTTCGTGCGCGAGCAGTCCGCGCGCGACCGGCTGGTCGAACGACCCCTCGGCCGCGGGCAGGTACACCTCGCCGTCGCGGGTGAAGGCACGGGCGCCGAGGGCCCGCGCCTCGGCCGCCGCCTCGGGACCGCGGTGCACCGGCACGCCGGAGACGTCCACGCCGTGCGCCCGACGCAGGGCGTGGACGAGTTCGCCCGGGACCGTCTGCACGGGCGGCGGTGAGGGGGCGGACGGTCGCGGCTCAGGCTCGGGGCGGTCACCGTCCGGCCGACGCCGGGCACGCGGACGGACCAAGGGCCTGCCCGTCGACGTGGTCACGGGAGTGGTCGTGGATGCGGTCGCCACAGGGGTCGTGGACGTGGTCGCGGGGGTGCTCGGCGGAGTGGTCGGGGTCGTCGGTGCGGCGCCGGTCGGGCGGGGTGCCCCGGCGGCCGGTGGAGTCGGGCGCTCGCCGGGGACGAAGCGGTAGACCGGACGGGCCGGGAGCGGGGTCGCCGTGCGGACGTCCTGCTCGCCGACGACCCTGCCCTGAACCTCCGTCTCGCTGCTTTCGGAGGTCCGCTGCGTGCGCGGCGGCCGGGCCGTGGGCGATGCGCCGTGGGCAGGCCGCCGCGGTGTGCCGACCGGGGCTGCGAGGCCGAACACGGGTGCCTCCGGACCGGCGGTACCGTGGCTCACCTCCGCGGGCACGTCCGACGTGGGGCGGGCCTCCGCACCGGCATCCACGCCCGGTGCCGACAGGCCCGCGTCGGCATTGGCGTCGGTGTCGGTGGCGGCGCCCGCATCAGGGTTCACGCCCGCGTTGGCGAGGGCGCCCGCGTTGGCGAGGGCGCCCGCGTTGGCGAGGGCGCCCGCATCGATGTCGGCGCCCGCATCGGCGTCCACGCCCGCATAAGCCTCGGCGCCGGCATCGGTGTCCGGCGCGGGCGACGCACCGGTCCCACCGGTCCCGGTCGCCGCACCCCGAGGCCCGTCGGTCCCGGTCGCCGCACCACCAAGCCCGCCGGTCCCGGTTGTCCCGCTCGTCCCGGTGGTCCCACGATGCTCGTCCTGGACCTCGAACGCGGGAGCCTCGACGGAGTCGGCGGGCATCCGCTCGTCCGGGGGAACCGGCCGCCGAAGCGGTTTGCCGAGGCCGAGCCGTCGGCTCTCGGCGAGGGAGGCGCGGCGCGCCGCCGCCTCAGGCACCCCGGTACGCGGCTTGCGCGGCGGCCGGGGCGGAGGCGTCGTCACCTCGCTCGACCACGAGGAGCCGTCCTCGGGGAGCGGCGGCGGAGCAGAGGCGGCTCCGGCCCCGGCCGCCCACGAGGTGCCGCCCCCGGGCGCGGCCGGCACGGCGCCCTGCGGCGGAGCCGCGGCGGCTCGGGCCTCGCTCGACCACGGCGGACGGTAGGACTCGAGCATGCGCAGCCAGTCCGACGGGGCGTCGGGCACGTCGACCTGCGCGGCAGCCGCGGCGCCGTCGGGTGTCCCGCCGGACATGGGGTCGCCCACGTATGCGTCCGCGGCCTCGACCAGGTTCGGCCGGGGCCCGGCGGAGGCGAGGACCCGCGGGGCGGACCGCGGCACCGCGGGCGGCGTCGGCGGGACGGGGGCGCTTTCCGGTACGGGCGCCCGGCGCCGGCCACGTGCCGGGGACGGCGCGGCCGGCTCCCGCTCGGGCGGCGCTTCGGCTCGGACGGCGACCAGTCCCGTCACGCGTCCGGCGACCGGCTCCACGGCGGGAAGCACACCCAGGTCGGCGGGCGCCGGGTGCCCCGAGGAGTCCGCGCCCGCACGGCTCGCCGGGCGGCTGCCTCCCCCCGACCCGGGGATCAGAGGCCGGGTCCGGTCGGTCGCGACCACGCCCATCGAGGCGGCCGCGGTCAGCGGCGGCCGTCGGACGGTCGGGACGAGAGGGGGCAGCCGCCGCCAGTGGGTGTGGCCGGGCGGCAGACCGGGACCGGACCGCGCATCGCGGGTCTCACGGGTCTCGTATGTCTCACGGGTCTCGTGTGTCTCACGGGTCTCGTGTGTCTCACGGGTCTCGCGGCGCCACGGTCGGGGCAGCCAACGCATCTCGTTTCCTCTCCGTGCACCGCGGCCGGGACCAGGGCTAGAAGGTCTGGGCAGGTCCCGCCGCGCCGCTGTCGAGGCGGCCGTGGATCCGGCCGATCTCCTCGATCACCCGGGCCCTCGCCGGGTGTTCGAGATCGAGAATCTCCCGCAGCGGCCAGTGCAGGTGGTAAGCGAGGTACACGGCCTCCTCCCAGAGCCGGTCGGCCGTGTACATCAGGATTCCCCCGGGACATCACCGGCGATGTCCACCGCGAATCCGTGCCCGCAGGCGGGGCAGTCGACGTCGGCCTCGGTGTGCCCCTCCTGGTTGATCCGCCGGTAGAGGTTCTGGAGGAAGGCGAGATCGGAGGCGAACAGGTTCTCGATCACCAGGGTGTCCACCCCGGGGACCGAGCCGAGCGCGGTCACCGTGCGGGCGAGCAGCAGCACGCTGAGGTAGGCGGGGTTCTGCCTGACCCGTGGATCGCTCTGGCTCGCTATCTCGTCGCGTGCCGTGGCCAGGCGCATCACGCCGTCCCGGTGCAGTGTGCCCTGCTCGTCCACGTAGCCCCGGGGCAGCACGAAGGGGTAACGGGTCATCAGTCCGCCGGCCGGGTCGGGCGGTGCGCCCTGGGCGCCGACGGCGGTCGGTTGCGTCAGCATGACCTCTCCTCGGTCATCCGGCCGGCTGCATCAGGATCTGGTCGCAGTGCAGCACCACGGTCTCGGTCACGATCTCGGTCGCGCCGGCCCTCATCCCGCCGATCTCCAGCTTGGACGGCCAGGCGTTCTCCAGGAGGTAGGTGATGATCGGCTGACCCGACTTCGGGGACGAGGCCGCCGCGAACAACTGCAGCGAGCAGGTCTTGCGGGCCAGCGGATCGCCCTGCAGCACCGCCTGGTGCCACAGCCACATGTACGTCTCCGGGTCGAGGCCGCGCTTGAGCGTGACCGTCGGCGGCTTGGTCTTGCCGTACTGCTTGGTGTGCAGGACTCCCTCGGGGCCGCTGGATATGTACTCGACCGATTCGACCTCGGTGTTGATGCCGGACAGTTCACTGAACGTGGCGACCTTGATCCCGTCCACCTGGATCACGAAGGTCGACGCGCTCATCACCGACGGGTTGCCGCTGGCGATCGCCATGTGACCGTCCCCCCTTCCACTCGGAATTCACTGTCGTGCTGGTCCGCGCCGCGCCGGGCGGCTCACCCGCCGTCGCCCTGCGTGATCATGTCGCAGGCGATGGTGACGTCCTCGGTGACGACGCCCTCCCCGGCCCTGGCCGAGGAAATGTTGATCTTCGCGCACCAGGCGTTGACGAGCGTGTAGCTCATCAACGGCTCCTGGTCCTTCCTGCCGGGGAGCCCGCCGCCGAAGATGTCCAGGCTCAGGTAGTCGGCGCGGGCCGCGGGATCGCCGGTGAGGGCCATCTGGTGCCACTTCCAGAGCACCAGGCTGTTGTCCAGGCCGCGCTTGAGCGTGACCGTCGGCGGTCTGGTCAGGCCGAACTGCTTGGTGTGGTTGAGGAATCCGGCCGTGTCCACCGAGATGTACTGCTCGATGCCGATCTCGCTGCTGATGCCGGCGAGTTCCTGGAACGCGATGTTCTGCAGCTGGTGCCCACCGGTGATCTGGATGTTCGAGGAGACCACGAAGATCGGTGCGGAGGCGACAGTGGCGAACGGTCGCGGGGTCGCTGCGGACGGGAGGCTCTGCGCCACGGTGTGCGGTCTCCTTTCTGCGCGGGCGGGCTCTCACTCACTCCTCCAGGGCCGCGCCCTGGGCGTACTGCGAGACCCGGAAGACGATGAACTCGGCCGGCTTGACCGGGGCGATCCCGATGTCGACGGTGAGGATCCCGGCGTCGCGGTCCTCCGGGGGGTTGTTCTCCTCGTCGCACTTGACGAAGAACGCCTCCTCCGGGGTGCGGCCGAACAGCGCCCCGCTGCGCCAGACCCGGCGCAGGAACATCGTGATGGTGCGGCGTACCGAACCCCACAGGAAGCGGTCGTTGGGCTCGAACACGACCCAGTTGGTGCCGTCGAGGATGGACTTCTCCACGAAGTTGAACAGCCGCCGCACGTTCAGGTAGCGCCACTCGGGATCGCTGGAGAGCGTCCGCGCGCCCCACACCCGGATGCCCTGGCCGGGGAAGGACCGCACGCAGTTGACGGCCACCGGGTTGAGCTGGTCGTGCTCACCCCTGGTGATGTTGGTCTCCAGGTCGATCACGCCGCGGACCACCTCGTTCGCCGGGGCCTTGTGCACGCCGCGGTTCTCGTCGCTGCGCGCCCACACCCCGGCGATGTAGCCGCTGGGCGGGACGAGCGCCGGACTGCCCTTGACCGGGTCCATGACCTTGAGCCAGGGCCAGTACAGGGCCGCGTACTTGGAGTCGTATCCGGCGGTGTCCATCCGCCAGTCCCTGACCTGCTGGGCGCCGAGCCCCGGCGGCGGGTCGAGGATCGCCACCCGGTCCGCCATCAGCTCGCAGTGCGCGATCATGGCGAGCTGCACGGCCTTGACCCCGTCGAGGTCCACCGCGCCGTGCTGGTAGGCGGCCATCAGGTCGGGGACGCAGAGCATGGTGACGTCCTCGATCGCCTCGAGCCCGGCGAACCCGGTGCGGTCGGCGGTGGTGCCCACGTAGTCGGCCGCGGTGATCCGGGCCGGCACCGGCCCCTGCGGTACGACGGCCGTGGCCGAGGACGCGCCCCCGCTCAGCGCGACCCGCGCGCCCTTCGCCGGCACCAGGGCCGACGCACCCTTGACCTCGTCCAGGGCGATGAGGCGCGAGGACTCCTTGACGACCGTGGCGGCGTTCCGCGGTCCGCGCCGCAGGGAGAGGTTGTCGAAGACCTCCGCCTCGCGGTCCTCCTGGCGGACGACCAGCTTGAACAGGTCCTCGCCGGGTTCGCTCGCCTCGGCGATCTCCACGCTCAGTTCGTTGCCCGCCGCTCCGGGGGCCAGCGCCCTGGCCTGGAGGGCCGGGCGCCCGCCGTTTCCGGCCGCGGGCACCTCGCCCCGTGCGGCGGAAACGAGCGCCCCCGCGCCGTCGTCCGCCCGGCCGTCCGGGGACGCCTGCTCCTCGTGGTGCGGGTCGGCGGCACCGATGCGCACGACGTACGCGGCCCCGCCGCCGTTCAGGAAGTACCCGTAGACCGACTGGGGAAGGTGCGCGCCGTCGACGAAGCCGCCGAAGGCCTTGGTGTACTGCGTCCAGTTGGTCACGAGCGTCGGCTGGTTGAGGACCCCGCGCTCGGTGAACCCCACGAAGGCGCACAACGCGGAGCCCACGCCCTCGATGGGCCGCGAGCCCGAGGAGACCTCCTCCACGTAGACGCCAGGGGAATGGTAGGTAGGCACTGCCCCTCTGCCCCTCTTTCAGAACCGCCGGGAACGAACACGGAGATGTCGGACGGACACCTGGATGCCGGATGCGGGCCGAGGACACCGCGAACGGTCCGCCAGATGATCACTCAGCCGACGACGATCAGTATTCGGTCCGCCGGCTCCGGTCCACGTGCGCGCGAGAGCGGGCAACGGAGCAGGTTCCGGTGCGCGATGATGCAACACGACGCGCACGGGCGATGACCGGTCCCTTCCGCCGGCCGGCGACCGGGCCGGTCAGCGTCCCGCGCGGGGCTCTGACACCATGCGACCCGGTTCCCCGGGGTCGGTCCGAGAGGCAGGTTCGCACCCGACATGTACCGGGCAGCCGGTGAGTTCCGGGCACCGGACGAGCAGGCCGCGTCCGCCGAGGAGACCGAACGACGCCTGCTGGCCGCGGAGCGTCTGGGCCAGGGCAGCACCGCGTTCCTGGAGGCGCTGTGCGTGCTGGCCGGGGAGTTCCCGCCGGCCACGGTGGCCCGTGTCGCCGCGGTTCCGGCGGCCGCGCGGATCCTCGACGTGCTGCTCGGCCTCGGACTCGTCGTGTCGGTCGACGACCCGCAGCACCCGGGCCGGATCGCGTTCGCGCGGGAGAGCGACCACCGTGCGGTACGCGCGCGGCTCACCCCGACGAGATGGCGGGCGCTGCACCGCGCCGCCGCGGAGGTGCTCGACACCCGAGCGGCGTTGGCGCACCGTGCCCGCGCGGCCGACCGCCCCGACCCGGCGCTGGCCGCCGCGCTGGAGGGGGCCGCCTTCGACGGAGGCGCGACGGCGGACGAGGTCGGCGTGCCGAGTCGGCAACTGCTGCTGTGGGCGGCGGACCTCACCGCGGACCGGGGCGAGCGGGAGAGCCGGGTGCTCCTGGCCGCGATGCACGAGGTGTACGGCGAGGAGCCCGGCGACGACGGGCTGTGGGAGCGGGTCGAGGCCCTGCCTCCGTCGCCGCTGCGGTACTGCGCCCTGGCGGGCCGCGCCTTGCTCGAACACCGCCTCGGCGCCGCCACCGACCACCTCCGCGCGGCGTCCCGCACCCTCGACACCGAGCGCGCCCGTGCGCACACGAGCACAGGCACAGCCCTCGACGCCGACACGGACGCGGGCGCCGACACGGACCCGGGCGGCGGCACGGGCGCGGGCGGCGGCACGGACGCGGGCGGCGGCCCCGTGCCGTCCGAGCGGCGGCGCGGCGAGGGCGGCCTGGCGGCCGTCGGGGGGTTCCAGACCGTGGAGACCGCTGTGCTCGGGACCATGGAGGCCGCCGTGGCGTGCCGTGCGGCGCGGGGTGGGACCGCCGTCGCCGCGGCGACCAGGGCGCTGGACGTCGCGAGCGGTGACGCCGTCCAGGTCCGCACGGCTCGGCGTCTGCTCCTGGTGGGCCGGTCCTTTGCCGACGGCCCGCACGCGGTGCTGCGCGCCCTCGGCGAAGGCGCGGCGGCGCCGGCGCACCGGACCCCCGCACCGGAGATCCGGGACCCCGGACTCCTGCTGCTGCGCGGCGAGTGCCGCATGCTGGCCGGCGATCCGGAAGCGGGCGCCCGCGATCTGGACGCCGTTGCCCGACGGCACGACGCGTCTCCCGGGCATCCGGACCGGCTGCGCGCGCTGGAACGCCTCGCGGTCGCGCACTTCCTGCTGGGCAGCTGGCAGGAGGCCGATTCCGCACTGGACGGCATCGGCGAGGCGGCCGCCGACACGGCGGGTCCGGCGCTGCGAGCCATGCTCTCGGCCGTCCGGACGGCGGGCGCGGCACCGCGGCTCGGATCACCGGCTGCGGCGATCGGAAGGCGGACCGGCTCGGCGGAACCCGACCGCCTCACCCTCGCCGCGTGCGCGGACGCCGTCGCCCTGCTGGCGCACGGTCGCCACGCGGACATCCTGGCCGCGATCACCTGGCTGACCTCCGACTCCGCCGGACTGGCGGACGCACCGGCCAAGTTCGCCCCGCTGTGGCTGCCGGTGTACGCGGAAGCGGCGATCGAGACCGCGGCGAGCACCGCGTCCGAGGCGGGCCTGGCCCAACTGCGCGACCACGCGCGGCACAGCCCGTACCTGGAGGTCACCTGCCGGCGGCTGGCGGGGCGGGCGGCCGAGCTCCGGGGCGACCCGGCCACGGCCGCGGACGAGTACGAGGCGGGCCTGCTGGCCGTGGCGGCCCGCGCCCAGGTGCCGCCCCTGCACCGCGCGCAACTGGACCACGCGTACGGCCGGTTCCTGTGCACCCTCGGGCGCACGGCGACCGGCCTGGGGCGGCTCCAGCGGGCCCAGGACACCTTCGCCGCGCTCGGTGCCCGCGCGTTCCTCCGGAACTGCGTCCAGGACCAGGAGGCCGCCACCCGGGGAGCGTCGCCACGCCCCGACGTCGCCCTGACGGACCGTGAGGCGACCGTGGCCGGGCTGGTCGCGTCCGGCCTGACCAACCGCCAGGTCGCGGAGAAGCTGCTGATCAGCACGAAGGCAGTGGAATACCACCTGGGGAAGATCTACCGGAAGCTCGGGGTCCGTACGCGCGGGGACCTCGCGAGCAGCTGGCGCAGGTGAGCTGCCCGGCACGGCCTGGGCCGGGAGCGGTCCCGGCACTCATTGTGGATTGACTGTTCCAAAAAACAGGCTACTGTTGCGGCATGGCTCGCACCAGGGAATTCGATGTCGACCAGGCGATAGACCGCGCCACGGACCTGTTCTGGCGCCGCGGCTACGCCGAGACGTCGTTGCAGGACCTGCTGCGGGAGCTGTCCATAGGCAGCGGCAGCTTCTACGCGGCCTTCGGCTCGAAGGAGCAGCTCTACGTCCGCTGCCTGGAGCGCTACACCTCCCTCCAGGGCGGCGACCTGGCGAAGGTCCTGGACGGGACGACCGGGATCCGGCCCGCGATCCGCGCGGTGCTCACCGCGATGATCGAGGCGGACCTGGCCGACCCCACGCGCGGCTGCTTCGTGGTCAGCGCCTCCACGCAGTGCGGCGAGCAGCCGTCGGCGGCGGAGCGCGTCACCGCGGCCGTCCGGCAGGTCGAGTCCTTCCTCGCCGGGGCCCTGGAGCAGGCCCAGGCGAGGGGCGAGCTGTCGGCGGACAAGGACCCGAGGGAGCTGGCCCGGTTCCTCACCACCTTCATCCAGGGGATCCGCGTCGTCGGCCAGGCGCGCACGGGGCGGGAGTTCGCGGAGGACGCCCTGTCCGTCGCGATGCGCGCACTGGACTGACCGTCCCGAGCACCCCGTCGCACCCGCACCCGCACCCGCACCCGCGGGAAGTCATACCGTAATTATGTATTGATCAATCCAGAAAGAGACTGTCATGGAACTGCACCTCAAGGACAAGGTCGCCGTCGTCACCGGAGCCAGCAAGGGCATCGGTCTGGCCGTGGTCGAGAGGCTGGCCCGCGAGGGGGTCAAGGTCGTGGCCGGCAGCCGCACCTCCACCCCCGAACTGGACGCCCTGGCGGCCGGTCACGACGTCACGTTCGTGGCGGGCGACCTGTCCACCACCGCGGGCGCCCAGACCCTGGTCCAGCGGGCCGTGGAGCTCCACGGGCGCCTGGACATCCTGGTCAACAACCTCGGCGCCGCCGAACCCCGTGAGTCGTTCCTCAAGGTGACCGACGACGACTGGCAGCGGATCTTCGACCTGACCTTCTTCAGCGCCGTCCGCGCCAGCCGCGCCGCCCTCCCCCACCTGATCGCGGCGGGCGACGCGGCCATCGTGAACATCAGCTCGATCAACGCCCGGCTGCCCTTCCCCATGGTGGTCGACTACTCGGCGGCCAAGGCCGCCCTGACCAACCTGAACAAGTCCCTGTCCGAGGAGTTCGCGCCGCAGGGCGTGCGCGTCAACTCCATCGCCCCCGGCCCGGTGCGCACGCCGTTCTGGACCGCGCCGGGCGGCTTCGCCGACGCCACCGCCGCGGCCGCCGGAACCACCGCGCAGGAGGCGCTGGACGTCCTCGTGCCGCAGAGCATGGGGATCACGTCCGGACGGATCAGCGAGCCGGGCGAGATCGCCGACCTCACCCTGTTCCTGGCCTCCCCGCTGGCCGCCAACATCACCGGAACGGAGACCGTCGTCGACGGCGGCCAGATCAAGACGCTCTGAGCCCCTGAGCTCCTGAGCCCCTGGCCCCCGGACCGACCGCTCAGGACGACGCGCGGGCCACCAGCGCCGTCGGCAGTACCGCGTGCCGGCGCTCCAGCCCCCGGGCGGCGGCCGGACGCCGGTCGGCGATCTCGGCCAGCAGCAGGTCGATCATCGCCCGGCCCATCTCCTCGATCGGCTGCCGGACACTGGTGAGCGGCGGTTCCATGTGCCGCGCGATGGCCGAGTCGTCGTACCCGACCAGCGCCACGTCCTCGGGGATACGGCGGCCCGCCACCCGCAGCACCTGGCGGGCGCCCGCCGCCATCACGTCGGATCCGGCGAACACGGCGTCGAGGCCGGGCTCGCGCTCCAGCAGCCGGGCCATCGCCCGCCGACCGCCCTCCTCGGTGAAGTCGCCGGGCTCGATGAGGAGTTCGTCCGGCCGGCGGCCCGCGTCGCGCAGGGCGTCGCGGTAGCCGTCGACGCGGCGCTGGGCTCCGTACACGTCGAGCCGCCCGGTGATGTGGGCGATCGTGCGGCGGCCGCGGGACAGCAGGTGCTCCACGGCCGACCGGGCGCCGCCGTAGTTGTCGGAGTCCACCGAGGTCAGCGTCTCCTCCGCCGAGCGCGGGCCGCTGATCACGGCCGGGATCTCCAGCTGGGCGAGCAGGTCGGGCAGCGGGTCGTCGGCGTGCACGGACACCAGCAGCACCCCGTCCACCCGGTGTGCGGCCAGGTACTGGGCGAGCCGCCGACGCTCGCGGTCGCTGCCCGCGAAGATCAGCAGCAACTGCATCTCGGTGTCCGAGAGTTCGGCACCGACACCGCTGAGCATGTCGGAGAAGTACGGCTCCGCGAAGAACCGGGTCTCCGGCTCGGGGACGACCAGCGCGATCGCGTCCGTGCGGTTGGCGGCCAGCGCGCGGGCGGCGGTGTTGGGCACATAGCCGAGTTCGTTGACGGCCGCCTCCACCGCCGCGCGGGTAGCGTCGCTGACCCGGGGCGAGCCGTTGATCACCCGCGACACCGTGCCGCGGCCCACGCCGGCCCGAGCGGCGACCTCCTCCAGGGTCGGCCGCCGAGTGCCCCGGCCCCGCTCACCCTTGACCGTCATGGTCGCCGCCTTCCGTTCGCAGCCCTCAGGCCAGGAAATGTAACAGCCGGGACCCGGGCGCCCCGGGCCCCGTCACGCCCCCGGGGCCGTACCGGGTCAGCCCTGCTCACCGGCGCTCGGCAGCGCGTTCCGGCGGATCACCTCCGCGTACCAGTGTGCGCTCGCCTTGGGGATGCGGCGCTGGGTGCCGTAGTCGACGTAGACCGCTCCGAAGCGCTTGGAGTAGCCGTAGGACCACTCGAAGTTGTCCAGCAGGGACCACAGGAAGTAGCCGCGCACGTCCGCTCCGTCGGCGACGGCCTGCCGGACGGCGTCCAGGTGGGAGTGAAGGTAGGCGATCCGCTGCGGGTCGTTCACCCGGCCCTCGGGCGAGACGTAGTCGTCGAAGGCGGCGCCGTTCTCGGTGACCATCAGCGGCAGCCCCGGGTGCGAGGCGGCGAGCCCGGTCAGCAGGGTGTGCAGTCCGCTCGCGTCGATGGCCCAGTTCATGGCCGTGACATCGTTGTTGGCCAGGTGGAAGGCGACGTGGTCGGCGCCCGTCCACGGCGAGTGGGCACTCGCGCCGTGGCCGTCGTCACGGGTGCTGGCGGCACCGTCGACGGCCGCGGAGACCACGGTCGGCGAGTAGTAGTTGACGCCCAGCAGGTCGATCGGGCGGGAGATCTCGGCCAGGTCGCCGTCGTGCACCAGCTCCGCCCAGTCCACGAGGTGCGCGGTGTCGGCGAGCAGGTCCTCGGGGTAGGCGCCGTCCAGGACCGGACCGGTGAAGATCCGGTTGCCGACCGCGTCGATACGCCGGGCCGCCTCGGCGTCCGCGGCGCTGTCGGTCAGCGGGCGCACCTGGTGCAGGTTGAGGGTGAGGGAGGTCTGCGCGGTCGACGGCAGGTTCTCCCGCAGCGCCCCGACCGCCAGCCCGTGGGCCAGGTTGAGGTGGTGCGCGGCGCGCAGAGTGGCGGCCGGCTCGGTGCGCCCCGGGGCGTGCACGCCGGAGCCGTAGCCCAGGAAGGCGCTGCACCAGGGCTCGTTGAGGGTGGTCCACACCCCGACGCGGTCCCCCAGGGCGCGGGCCATGATCTCGGCGTAGTCGGCGAAGCGGCGCGCGGTGTCCCGCTGCGGCCAGCCGCCCGCGTCCTCCAGCTCCTGCGGCAGGTCCCAGTGGTAGAGGGTGGCGACCGGGGTGATGCCCGCTTCGAGGAGTTCGTCGGTGAGCCGCCGGTAGAAGTCGAGGCCGCGCTCGACGGCGGGCCCCCGCCCGGTGGGCTGCACCCGGGACCAGGAGACGGAGAACCGGTAGGCCTTCAGGCCGAGGTCCTTCATCAGCGCCACGTCGTCCTTGTACCGGTGGTAGTGGTCGGCGGCGATGTCACCGGTGTCGCCGTTGCGGACCCTCCCGGGGGTGTGGCTGAAGGTGTCCCAGATCGACGGCGTACGACCGTCCTCGGCGGCGGCGCCCTCCACCTGGTACGCGGCGGTCGCGGCCCCCCAGACGAAGCCGGGCGGGAAAGTGGTGACGGAGGCCGACTGGGCAGTGGTCTCGGTTCGTACGGCGGTCATCTGAGAGCGCTCCCGAAGTGGCGTGGAGAAGGGGGGAAGTGGAGAGGCGGAGAGGCGGAGAAGCGGAAAGGAGAAGGGGGAGAAGCGGAGAGGAGGTCGGGCACGGCCCTGCCGCGGGGGCGGCCGGGCCGCACACGGGCACCGACCGGGCCGGGCCCGCGCCGGAGGCGGACCGTACCGGCGCCGGCCCCGAACCGGCGGCGGGCTGTGCGGGACGCCCCAGGTCCGGGGCGGACCGCCGGAACGCGGCGGGGACGGACCCCACCCCGGAAGCGGCGGGACGGACCCGGATCCGGACGGACGGCCTGCCGGAGACGAGTCGGCAGGACAGGCCGGGCGGACCGCCCGGCGTCAGCCCTTCACGGCGCCCGCCATGATGCCTCCGACGATCTGCTTACCGAAGATCACGAAGACGAGCAGCAGCGGCAGGGTGCTGATCAGCGCGCCGGCCATCACGATGCTCTGGTCGGGGGTGTAGGAGGCGCTGAGCTGGCCGAGCGCCACCTGGAGGGTGGGGTTGTCCTGGTTCAGGGCGAGGAAGGGCCAGAAGAAGTCGTTCCACGCCTGGACGAAGGTGAGCATGCCGAGCACCATCATCGCGGGCCGGGCCGCGGGCAGGACCACGTTCCACACGATGCGGATGTTGGTCGCGCCGTCCACCTTGGCCGCCTCGATGAGTTCGTAGGGCAGGGCCTCCAGCAGGTACTGGCGCATGAAGAAGACGCCGAAGGCGCCGACCAGGGTCGGGAAGATCACCGACTCCAGCTTCCCGCCCCAGCCGATGTCCGCCATCATCATGAACAGCGGGACCACGCTGAGCTGCGGCGGGATCGTGAGGGTGGCGATGACCGCGGTCATCAGGGCGCCCCGGCCGCGGAACCGCATCTTGGCGAAGGCGTAGCCGGCCAGCGTGCAGAAGAACAGGGTGGCCGCGGTGATGCAGCCCGACACGATCACGCTGTTGACGATGGCCTTGCCGAGGTGGGCCTGGTCCCAGGCGGTCTGGAGGTTGCTCCACAGCCTGCCGCCCGGCAGCAGCGGCGGCGGGCTGTCGAGGACGCGCTGCTGGTCGTGCGAGGCGGCCACCAGCGTCCAGTACAGCGGGAAGACCGAGCCCAGGCCGACGACGACCAGGGCGAGGTAGGTGAGCGGGCCGCCCTTGAGCTGCTGCCCGGCGCCGAGCTTGAGACGGACGCGGTTCCTGGCCGGGGAGGCGACCGGCGGCACCGGGTCGAGACCCGGCGCGGTGTTGGTGGGGCTGGTCGTGGTCATCGATATCGCTCCCGTCAGGCCGCGCTCTTGCGCAGGAACCGGCCGACGATCAGGTTGATCAGGGCGATGAGCAGCAGCAGGGCGAGCATGGCCCAGGCGACTGCCGCGGCCGGACCGAGATGCCCCAGCTTCCAGCCGTAGTTGTAGAGGTAGATGCTGAGGGTTTCGTACTGGTGCTCGCTGCCGCCGGTGGAGCCGAGCGTGCCGCCCTGGAGCAGCAGCGGCTCACCGAACAGCTGCATGGAACCGATCGTCGAGATGACGATGGTGAACAGGATCGTCGGCCGCAGCGAGGGGATGGTCACCTTGCGGAACTGCTGCCAGCGGGTCGCCCCGTCGATGGAGGCGGCCTCGTACAGGTCGGTCGGCACGGCCTGCATGGCCGCCAGGTAGATCAGCGCGTTGTAGCCGGTCCAGCGCCAGATCACGATCACCGAGATGGCGATCTTCGAGGTCCATTCCCCGTTGCCCCAGTCGGTGTTGCCGATGCCGACGAAGTGCAGCACCCAGTTGAGGATGCCGCCGTCGGCCCGGAAGACCAGGGCGAAGACCAGGGCCGCGGTCGCCACCGAGGTGGCGTAGGGGGTGAGCACGACCGTCCGCCAGAACGTGCTGGCGCGCAGCTTGTAGTTGAGCAGGTGGGCGAGGCCGAGGGCCACGAGCAGCTGCGGGACGGTCGAGATGACGCCGATCAGGAAGGTGTTGGTGACGGCCGTCCAGAACTCCGAGTCCTGGAGGATCTTGGTGAAGTTGTCGAAGCCGACCCACTCCGAGGTGCTGAGGCTCGTCATCTCCACCCGGTGCAGGGCGATCCAGCCCGTGTAGAGCAGCGGGTAGAGCCCGAAGGCACCGAAGATGAGGAAGAACGGAGCGATGTACGCGTACGGGGACGCGAGGTCGTCGAGGCGCCACAGCCGGCTGCGCCAGGTGCCGCGTCCGTTCGGCACGGCATCTGAGCCGCCGGCGGGCGGGGTGGGGGCACCCCGTGTGGGTGTCGTCGTTGCCACGGGGGATTTCCTTCCTGGGGGATTCGGCCGGGGGCGGGACGGGGCGGGACGGGACGGCGACGTCGGGGTCGCCCATCGCACCGGGCCCGGCCGGGGGACGCGGCGCGCCGGTGTCCGGCGCGCCCTACCCACGCGCCGGGCACCGGAACCTCGTACGGCACAGCGCGCGGTGCGGGCGGCCGGCGGGGCCGCCCGCACCGCGGGTCGTCAGCCGATCACCTTGTCGATCGCGTCGGTCGCGGCCTTCCAGGCGTCGGCGGGCTTGGTGCCCCGCTGCTCCATGTTGTTGATCTGCGTGGAGATGGTGTCCTTGATCGTCGCGTCCTTCGGGCCGAGCACCGCCTCGGGGATGGTCTTGGCCTCGTCGGCGTAGATCTGGCCGATCGGCGCGTTGTTGAAGTACGGGAGCGTCGCGTTCTTCACGCCGGGCAGGTCGTAGGCGCCCTTGTTCGACGGGAAGACGCCGATCGCCTTGAACACCTCGGCCTGCTGCTCCGGGGCGGTCAGCCACTTGACGAGCTCGGCGGCCTCCTTGGTGTGCTTGCCGCTCTTGGGCACGGCGAGGAAGGAGCCGCCCCAGTTGGCCGCGGTCGTGCCGGGGGCCTTGGCGATGTCCCACTTGCCCTTGAAGGCGTCACCGGAGTTGGTGGAGATCTGGCCGGCCATCCAGGCGGGGCAGGCCACGGTCGCCACGCTGCCCTTGCGCAGCGCCGCCGTCCAGGCGTCGGTGAACTGCGGCAGACCCTGGGTCAGCTTCTTCGACGCGGCCTCGGCGGCCAGGTTCCAGCCCTGCTGCACGGAGGGGCTGTCCTTGTAGATCGGCTTGCCGGAGGCGTCGTAGTACTGCTGCGCCGAGGAGCTGACGACCGCGTTGTACATGGCGCTCGCGGAGTCCATGAAGTAGGTGCCGGACGGCGCCTTCTTCTTGTACTGCTCGCCGAGCTTGAGGTAGTCCTCCCAGCCGCCGGCGACGGCCTTGGCGACGGCGTCGCGGTCGGTGGGCAGGCCCGCCTTCTGGAAGAGGTCCCGGCGGTAGCACAGGGACATCGGGCCGATGTCGGTGCCCGCGCCGATGACCGTGCCGTCCGAGGCGGTGGCCTGCTTCTCCTTCCAGGAGACCCAGTCGCTCACGTTGATCGTCTTGCTCAGGTCGGTGAACTTGGCCGCCTGGGTGTCGACGACCTCCTTGATGCGGCCCACCTCGATGCCGGTGACGTCCGCCAGGCCGCTGCCCGTGTTCAGCTGCTGAAGGAGCTTGGGGTAGTAGTCCTGCTCGTTGGCGGTGGTCTCTTCCTTCACCGTGATCTTCGGGTGCAGCTTGTGGTACTTCGCGAACAGGTCGGCCTCCTTGTAGCCGAACTGCCCGAAGTCCGCGACCGTGAGAGTGATGTTCCCGTTGGAGTCCGAGGCGTCCGAGTCGCTGTCGCTGCTGCAGCCGGTCAGCAGCAGCGCCGAGGCGGTCAGGACCGTCGTGGTCAGGGCCGCCGCTCTGCGGCCGCGACGACCGGTACGGGTGATGCGCATTCCACTACTCCTTGTTCCAGTGGGGAACGGGATCTCAGGAAACAGACCGCCGGGGACCGGCGATCCGGACCTGCCCTCTCGGTGCGAGCAGCGGCCAGCCCACAGCACTCGACGTGCGGTGAAACGGTGCTGGTCAACGAGGTGCGGTGACGACAGAGGGAAAGGCCATGGGGTGGTTCGGGCCACTCGGGAGAAGTCCCCCGGCTACCCGTGGAACCGCTCCCACGCGGCATGCCGGAAGACTGGTTCCTGTCGGGCCGACTGTCAAGACTTGAAAACGGCGTTGTTGCCTAAGCGTGTTCCGGACGTCACGGGAACGTGTCGCGCAGGGGGGTTTCACCGGCCCGACATCAGCCCGCCTCATCCAGGAATCACGCAGGTCACAGACGCGACGACGGTCGACGTCCCGGGAGTTGCGCCGCGCACCGCCGCCCGCTCGGGCTTTTCGGGGCCGGGACGCGGCACGCGCGGAGGGGCCGCCGAGAGGTGAACGATGGGCCCCCTGGGGCACCTTGGGGGATCGGGACGCACCGCACCCCCGCCGCGACCACGGGAGCCCGGCCACCCCTCTTGGCCATGGGAGCGCTCCCATGCATAATGGCGCCCAAGCCGACCATGGGAGCGCTTCCATGCCCGATTCGCCGACCGAGAGCTTCCCTCCCGCCTTCCTCTGGGGCGCCGCGACCTCCGCCTACCAGATCGAGGGGGCGGTACGGGAGGACGGCCGCACCCCCTCCATCTGGGACACCTTCAGCCACACGCCGGGCAGGACGGCCGGCGGCGACACCGGTGACCTCGCTGTCGACCACTACCACCGCTACCGCGACGACGTGGCGCTGCTGGCGGACCTCGGTCTGAACGCCTACCGGTTCTCGGTCTCCTGGCCGCGCGTCCAGCCGACCGGCCGCGGCCCGGCGGCCCAGGCGGGCCTGGACTTCTACCGCCGGCTGGTCGACGAACTGCTGGCGAAGGGCATCAGGCCCGCGCTCACCCTCTACCACTGGGACCTGCCCCAGGAGCTGGAGGACGCGGGCGGCTGGCCTGAGCGGGAGACGGCGTACCGGTTCGCCGAGTTCGCGCGGATCGTCGGCGAGGCGCTCGGCGACCGGGTCGAGCAGTGGATCACCCTCAACGAGCCCTGGTGCAGCGCCTTCCTGGGCTACGGCTCCGGCGTGCACGCCCCCGGCCGTACCGACCCGGCGGCCGCGCTGCGCGCCGCGCACCACCTCAACCTCGCGCACGGCCTGGGCACGTCGGCGCTGCGCGCGGTGATGCCGGCCGCCAACCAGGTCGCGATCAGCCTCAACTCCTCGGTGGTACGGCCGCTGTCGCCGGACCCGGCCGATCTGGCGGCGGTCCGGACGATCGACGACCTGGCCAACGGCGTCTTCCACGGCCCGATCCTGCACGGCTCCTATCCGCCCTCGCTGTTCGAGGCGACGGCGTCGGTGACGGACTGGTCGTACGTCCTCGACGGCGACCTGGCCGCGATCAACCAGCCGCTGGACGCCCTCGGGCTGAACTACTACACACCCGCGCTGGTGTCCGCGGCGTCCGGCGGGGCGAGCGGTCCGCGTGCGGACGGCCACGGCACGAGCAGCCACTCCCCGTGGCCCGGCGCCGACGACGTGGCCTTCCACCAGCCGCCGGGCGAGCGCACGGAGATGGGCTGGACGATCGACCCGACGGGCCTGCACGAGCTGATCATGCGCTACACCCGTGAGGCGCCGGGCCTGCCGCTCTACGTCACCGAGAACGGCGCGGCCTACGACGACAAGCCCGAGCCGGACGGCACGGTCCACGACCCGGAGCGCATCGCCTACCTGCACGGCCACCTGTCGGCTGTGCGGCGCGCGATCGCCGACGGCGCGGACGTGCGCGGCTACTACCTGTGGTCCCTCATGGACAACTTCGAGTGGGCGTACGGGTACGGGAAGCGGTTCGGCGCGGTGTACGTCGACTACGCGACGCTCACCCGGACGCCGAAGTCGAGCGCCCGCTGGTACGGGGAGGCGGCCCGCACGGGCACGTTGCCGGCGACGGGGGCAGCCGTCTGACGACGTCGTCCGGCTGCCGCGCCGTCGTGGCCGGTCGCGCAGTTCCCCGCGCCCCTTTGGTGCGCTTCCGTGCGGTCAGCCGATCGTTGCGAACGCCTTGGCGAAGGCGAACGCGGACTGGGTGATCGAGCTGCAGGTGGCGTCGGCGGTGGGCTTGGGGCCGCCGGGGCACTGCTGGTCGCGCGTGGCGGACCACATGGAGAGTCCGCCGAGGCCCTTGGACTTGGCGAAGTCGACGAGCTGGGTGGCGTCGTCCACCTTGAAGACCTCGGAGGAGACGTCGTTGACACCGATCATCGGAGTGACGGCCACCGACTTCCAGGCGGCGGAGTCGGAGAGGCCGAGGACGCTCTTGATCTGGGCCTGGGTGGCGGTGGCGGCCTGGATGGCGTAGGTGCCCATGTCGCCGTTGTAGGAGGCGCCGTAGTCCATCGCCATGATGTTGACCGTGCTGATCTTCACGCCGTTCGCCTTGGCGTCGGAGAGCAGGTTGACGCCGTCCTGGGTGAGGCCCTCGGGCATCACCGGGAGGGTGAAGGAGACGTCCAGGCCGGGGTGGCTCGCCTGGAGCTTGGCGATGGCCCTGGCGCGGTTGGTGTTCGCCGTGGTGTCGGGCAGCGCCCCGCCCTCCACGTCGAAGTCGACCTTGGTCAGTCTGTACGCGTCCACGACCTTGCCGTACGCCGTCGCCAGCGCGTCCGCCGAGGAGCAGGTGGTGGCGAGTTCGGAGCCGGAGGCGCCGCCGAAGGAGACCCGGACGTCGCCGCCCTTGGCCCGCAGGGCACCGATCTGGGAGGCCACGCCGTCGCTCGCCAGGTCCGTCACCCCGCCCCACTTGGGCGTGCAGCCGCCGCCGTCGGTGACGAAGGCGAGGTTGTAGGTCTTCACGCCGGTCGCGTTCACCGCGGCGAGCAGGTCGAACGCCGGGTAGAGGGAGGTGTCGACGTACGGGGCGAAGCCGGCGGACGTGGTGGTGCCCGAGCCGGTGGTCTGGGTGGGGGACGCGGTGGGGGTGGCCGTCGCGGTGGGGGTGGGGGCGGCGGGGGTGGTGGCTGTCGGGGTCGCGGTCGGGGTGGTGGGCTGTGTCGGGCGGCCGCTGGGCTCCGGGGTCGCCGTGCCGTCCGCCGAGCAGCTCGCGCCGTCGATGCGGCAGCCGGTCGGGTCCGCGGTGCCGTTGACCACGAAGCCGACGGTGTCCGACTCGCCGGCGGCGAGGCCGTCCGTGTCCCACTTCGGCGGCTTCACGGTGACGTGCTGCCCGCTCACGGTGTACTCGGCGTTCCACAGCGAGCTGAGCTTCGCGCCGGCCGGCAGGTCGAACTCCAGCGTCCAGTCGTGCTCCCTGGCACCGCTGTTGTTCGTGACGACGTACTGGGCGGTGTACCCGGTCGACCAGTCGCTGGTCTTCGTGTACGCGGCGCCGACCCCGGCCGCCTGCGCGATCCCGGTGAACGCGACGGCCCCGCCTCCGACCACGGCCGCGGCGACCAGACCGCCGATGACCTTGTTCCTGCTGCTGATTCTGCGCCGGTGCGTGCTCATGCCGTGCCTGCCTT
Source organism: Streptomyces sp. NPDC051987 (assembly GCF_040680735.1). Taxonomy (NCBI): domain Bacteria; kingdom Bacillati; phylum Actinomycetota; class Actinomycetes; order Kitasatosporales; family Streptomycetaceae; genus Streptomyces; species Streptomyces sp. NPDC051987. The sequence continues at coordinate 48,018 of NZ_JBFAXI010000050.1, forward strand.
CGCCTGCCGAACGGGGTGGGGTGCGGCAGCACGCTAGCGACCGGGAATCGGACAAACGGCTTGATGTGGACGGCCGTTGGGGATCTTAGGGCGCGCTTAAGGAAGTCATCGGGACGGATTAAAGGTCGAGACCAATTCTGCCGGTTCCCCTCCGGCCGGCGTCCCCCGGCCGCCTGCGCGAACGACGTCGGCGCACCGCTTCCCGGTGCCCCCTGCGCTCCGGCTTCCCGCCGTCCAGCTGGATCCAGATCCGCACCTCGGTCCCACCCAGCACCGACGACCCGATCCGCACGTCACCGCCGGTGGACTCGGCGAGCCTGCGCACGATGTCCAGGCCGAGCCCGGTCGACCCGGCCGCCCCGGAACCCCGTCCGCGGGCCATCGCCGCCTCGGGGTCCCGGATGCCGTGTCCCGCGTCCGAGACCAGCACGATCACCGCGTCCTCCGCGTGGTGCACGTCGACCGCGAAGGCGGTGCCCTCGGTGGTGTGCCGGAAGACGTTGCCGAGCAGCGCGTCGAGCGCGGCGGCCAGGTCGGCGCGGGCCACGGGTATGCGCACCGGCCGGTCCACACCGGCCACCCGCCACTTGCGGCCCTCGTCCTCCGCGAGCGCCGACCAGAACCCCATCCGCTCCCGCACCACCTCGGCCGCGTCACACCCGGCGCCCGGCCCGGCGGCCGCCGTCTGCGGCTTGGCCTCCCGGGCGGTCCGGATGATGGTGTCGACCTCGCGCTCCAACTGGGCGACCGCGGCCCGGGTCTGCTCGGCGGCGGCCCCGTCGCCCAGCGAGGCCGCGTTCAGCCGCAGCACGGTGAGCGGGGTACGCAGCCGGTGCGACAGATCGGCGGCCAGCTCACGCTCGTTCGCGAGCAGTTGCACGACCTGGTCGGCCATCGAGTTGAACGCGACCGCCGCCAGCCGCAGTTCGTTCGGACCCTCCTCCGGCACCCGCGCCCCCAGCTTGCCCTCCCCCAGTTCGTGCGCTCCCTCCACCAGCCGCTGGGCGGGCCGCACCATCCGTACGCCCAGCCGGTCGGCGACCGCGACCGAGCCGACGATCAGCGCCAGGCCGACGCCGGCCAGCACCGCCCAGGCCGTGCCGACCCCGTTGGTCACCTCGGACTCGGGCACGTACACCTCGACGACCGCGATGGCGCCGGAGCCGAGCGCGACCGGTTGCAGCAGGGTCGACCCGCCGTCGACGCCGGTCGTGGAGGCCCGCCCCAGCTTCCGGACGGCCGCGATGTCCCGGTCGGCGGCGCGCTGCCGGCCGATGTCGACGGCGGCTTGGCCACCGGCCGCCGGTATGTGCACGGCCATGCCCCGGTCCGCGCCGGCCGAGGCCACCACCCGCTCCAGCTTGTCCCGGTCGGTGGTGATGGACAGCGCCGGGGCGACGGCGGCGGCCTGCCGCTCGGCGTTGGAGAACGCGCGGTCGCGGGCCAGTTCCTTGACGACCAGGCCGAGCGGGACGGCGAAGGCGACCACGACCATCGCGGTGACCGCCAGGCAGACCTTGACCAGAGCCCATCTCATCCGACCGGCCTCGCTTCCCCGCCGGGCGGCTCCAGCTTCACGCCGACCCCGCGCAGCGTGTGCAGATAGCGCGGCCGGGCCGCCGTCTCCCCCAGCTTCCGGCGCAGCCACGACAGGTGCACGTCGATGGTCTGGTCGTCCCCGTACGCCTGCTGCCACACCTCCGCCAGCAGTTCCTTGCGCGGGACGACGACCCCGGGCCGGCCGGCGAGGAAGGCCAGCAGATCGAACTCGCGGCGGGTGAGGTCGAGCCGGACCCCGTCCAACTCCGCCTGACGGCGCAGCGGATCCACCGCCAGGCCGCCGACCCGGAGCACGCTGGACGGGGCCGGCTCACCCCCGCCGGACCGCGCCCGGCGCAGCACGGCGGCCATCCGCGCCGACAGGTGCTCGACGGAGAACGGCTTGGTCAGATAGTCGTCCGCGCCCGCGTTGAGCAGCCGGACGATCTCCGTCTCGTCGTCCCGGGCGGTGGCGATGATGACCGGCACGTCGGTGATGCCGCGCAGCATCTTCAGCGCCTCGGAGCCGTCCAGGTCCGGCAGTCCGAGGTCCAGCACCACCACGTCGAAGCGGAAATGGGCGACCTCGCGCAGCGCCTCCAGTGCCGTGCCGACGCTGCGCACGGTGTGCGAGGCGTCGGTCAACTGCCGGATGAGCGCCGAGCGTACGAACTGGTCGTCCTCGACCACGAGCACACTTGCCATGCGCCGCACCGTACGCCATGCGGCGGGCGTCGGCCGGGGCCTGTGGACAACTCCGGCCGGGTGCGCACGGCGGTCCCCCTGAGGCAGTATGGCCCGCGATGCGCAGAGGACTCGTACACGTGATGGCCTGGCTGCTCGCGACGGGCGCGGCGGTCACCCTGTCCTGGTGGGGTGTCCACACGGTGGTGGCGGCCACGGCCTACGACCCGCCCCGTGCGCTGCCCGTCACGGCGGCGGACGACGCACCGGCGGCGCAGGGCGCCACGGCGAAGGCGTCGCCGGCGTCCCGCGCCCCGAGTCCGTCCCGCACGGCCGCCCGCCCGTCGGCGGCTCCCGCCCCGACGCCCTCCCGCACTCCGGTCACCACCCCGGCCCCGAGCGCCACCTCCACCTCCGCCTCCGCATCCGCTTCGGGCCAGGTCAAGGCGTACGACACGAACGGCGGGCGAGCGGTCTTCGACCTGGGGGACACCAGCGCGACCCTGGTGTCGGCGACGCCGGGGACGGGCTGGTCGATGCAGGTGTGGAAGACGGAGACCTGGATCCGCGTCGAGTTCAGCAGGAGCACGGACCGGGTGACGGTCTTCTGCACGTGGCACGACGGCCCACCGCAGGTCCAGGTGGAGACGTACTGACAGCCGACCCGGGGGTGCGCACGCTCCCGGCGCTCACCGGTCACCGCCCGCGCCCACCCGTGCCGCCCCGGGGGGCACCTCCCAGGCCCTTGAGGCACGCCGCGGGCTCACCGGAACACCGAAGGCGGCGGGGAAGGGGAAGCCACGGCCACCGCGTCGGTCACGGCGGTCGCACCGCCGGTGAAGTCCCGTAGCGCGCGCCCGTGTTCGACCCGCCCGGGGTGCGGGTCGGATGCGCAGCGCCGGGTCAGCTCGGGCACCGGCAGCTGGACGTCGGCCGCCACCAGCACCGCGTTGCCGAACCGTTTGCCCCGCCAGACCGCAGGGTCGGCCACCACCGCGAGCTCCGCGAACCGCGCCCCCACCGTGGCGATCTGCCCCTTCAGGTGGGCCAGCGGCGGCCCGTCCGCGAGGTTCGCCGCGTAGAACCCCCCTGGCCGCAGCACCCTGCGCACCTCGTCCAGGAACTCCGTGGACGTCAGGTGCGCCGGAGTGCGCGCCCCGCTGAACACGTCCGCTATGACCAGGTCCGCCCACGCCTCCGGGACCTTGCCCAGCCCCTCCCGGGCGTCCACGGAGCGCACCCGTATCCGCGCGCCGGGGTCCAACGGCAGCTCCCGCCGCACCAGTCGGACCAGGGCCGCGTCCCGCTCGACCACCTGCTGCGTGGAACGGGGCCGGGTCGCGGCGACGTACCGTGCCAGCGTGCAGGCCCCGCCCCCCAGGTGCACGACCTGCACGGGCCTGCCCGGCGGTGCGACCAGATCGATCACGTGGCCGAGCCGGCGCTGGTACTCGAAGGAGAGGTACGCCGGGTCGTCCAGGTCGACGTGCGACTGCGGCGCGCCGTCGAGGAGCAGCGTCCAGGCCCGGCCGCGGTCGGGGTCGGGGATGAGCTGGGCCAGCCCGCCGTCGACGGCCTCGACCACCGCCTCGGCGGCAGCCGACCCACGCCGCGAGATTCTGGACCTGCCCATTCCGCCATCTTCGCAGGCGGCGGCCGTCCGGGGGAATTCAGCTGCAGCTGTCCGCCGCCGCGATCGTCCGGGCCGCCTCTCCGAGCGCCCGGCGCAGCACCGCCGGGTCGGTGGCGAGGTCGGCCTCGCCGGGCGGCAGCAGCCAGTCGGAGCCCTCGACCGGTGGCGCGGGGCTGAGCCGCAGCCCGTGCCCGTCGGTCCCGGTGCAGGTGGAGCCGGGGACGTCCCAGCCCGCCGCGGTACCGGCCGGCACCACGAAGCCGAGGGTGCAGCCCCCGTCGTCGTGGAGCACGGGCCCCACCGCGTCCCCGGTCCCCCGGCGCAGGATGTCGACGGCCTCCAGGCCCTGCCGGGCCGGCACCGTCACCAGGTCGCATCCCGCGCCGTCCGGATCGTTTCTCTGGCTGGTCTCCATCCCGGCCTCCACCACGCAGCCCTTTTGCCGTCCATGACGTCCAACGCGTCAGCGCGTCAACGGCTACGGCGGAAGTCAGCCGCAAAGGATGGCAGTTCATGGCAGATCGTGCATGAGATATCCGGTTTGTAGCCAAACACAGCGTCACGGGTCCGACACAGCAGGTACGTTCTTGCCCGCCGGAATCAAGGGTCCACTCGGACAAGTCACCATGAGTCCGGCATGGTTCGACGGTTCGCACGAGAGGACCCGGCCATGGCGTCGTCAACCACGGGCTCACCGCAGCCCGATCGGCCGGTACGGCCGAACCTCGCCTTCCGGCAGGTGCGCGGCCGGCACTCGCCGGCCGAGTTCGCCGCGCTGGTACGGCGTGCCGCCCGCGAGATCGGCGAGCGGGTGAGCTGTGACGCGCGCTACATCGGCCGGGTCGAGGCGGGTGAGATCCGCTGCCCGAACTACGCGTACGAACGGGTGTTCCTGCACATGTTCCCCGGTCGCACGCTCACCGACCTCGGCTTCGCGCCCCGCTCGTCCGTCCGCGGACGCGCGGCGCGGCCGCCGGAGGACGGGCCCTCGGCCCTCACCGGAAGTGAGACGCCGGTGGCCATCGAGCCGTATGACCCGGAGGACGCGTACCTCTCGCATGACCCGCACGAGACGCGGAACCCGCAGGACCCGTACGAGACGCACGACAACTACGAGGAGAGCGACGTGCTGCGTCGCCTATTCATGACCGGCGGGGGCGCCACCGTGGCCGCCGCCACGCTGGGCCCCCTGGGGTTCACCATCGACGCCGTGGCGGCGGACCGGCCGGTGCGCCGCGCCGGGTCCGCGCACGCGGCCGCCCTGGAGGAGGCCGTACGCCGGATCCGGCTGCTGGACGACCGGCACGGCGCGGACGGCCTGTACCGGCGCGCGGCGGCTCCGCTGCGCGCGGCGTACGCGCTCCTGGACGCGGGCGCGACCCGGCAGACGACCGTCGAGCGGTTGCACGCGGGCGCCGGTGAACTGGCCATCTCGGTGGGCTGGCTGGCCCATGACTCCGGCCGCTTCGACGACGCCCGCTCGCACTACGCGGAGGCGCTGGCGACGGCCCGGATGACCGGGGACCCGGGGCTGGAGGCGCACGCCTTCTGCAACACGGCGTTCCTCGCCCGCGACGCCGGGCGCCCCCGGGAGGCGGTCCGCGCGGCACAGGCCGCGCAGCGGGTGGGCCGGCCGCTCGGCTCGGCCCGTCTGATGTCCCTGCTGGCCCTGCGGGAGGCGGGCGGCTGGGCGGGGCTCGCCGACCGCACCGGCGCGGAACAGGCGCTGGCCCGCGCCCAGGCCCTCTTCGAGCGGGGCCACTCGGACGCCGATCCCGAGTGGATGAGCTTCTACGGGGAGGCCGAGCTGGAGGGCCTGGAGGCGCAGTGCTGGTCCATGCTGGGCGACTGGCGTCGGGCCGCCCGCCACGCGCACCGGGCCGCCGAGCTGCAGGATCCGCACTTCACGCGGAACATCGCGCTGTACACGGCGGAGCTCGCGGACGACCTCGCGCGCGGGGGGCGGCCGGACGAGGCGGCGACGGCGGGCATGCGGGTCCTGGACCTGCTGGACCAGGTCCAGTCGTCCCGGATCCAGGGCATGCTGGCAGGCACGGCCCGGGTCCTCCTCCCGCACCGCCGCGCGAGCGGGGTCCAGGAGTTCCTGGACCGCCACGCGTCCACGCCGAGGGGCGTGTAGGGCCGACAGGGGCGGCACCGGTAGTCGTCCGGCTGCGGGTGGGTGGGGGCTGGCCGCGCAGTTCCTCCCCCAGCCTTCGGCCGGGGGTGCCCCCAGCGCCCCTGACGGCGCACGTCCTGGCTGCGGTCAGTCGTGCCTCCCCCAGTGCCTCAAGGGCCTGGGGATCCCCCCAGGGCGGCACGGGTCGGCGCTGGGGATCCTGCCCCCGTCAGCCGGCCAGGTGACCCAGGTCGTTCCAGCTCTCGATCGCGGGCTCGCCGTAGGCCCAGCCCAGTACCGACAGCGACGTCGGGTTCAGTCGGATCCGCGCCGCGAAGTCCAGCGGGAGGCCCAGCCACCGCGCCCCGATCGACCGCAGAACGTGCCCGTGGGCGAAGACCAGCACATCGCGGTCGGCGGCACGCGCCCAGGCGACGACCTCGTCGGCCCGCGCGGTCACCTCCGCCAGGGACTCGCCCCCGGGCACCCCGTCCCGCCAGATCAGCCACCCCGGCCGGAACGCCTGGATCTGCGCCGGGGTCAGCCCCTCGTACGCCCCGTAGTCCCACTCCATCAGCGTGTCCCACGAGGCGGCACGGTCGCCGAAACCGGCGAGTTCGCAGGTCTCACGTGCGCGTGCCAGCGGGCTGGTGCGCACCTCCGCGTCCGCGAGGCCGTCGAACGGCGGCCGGTGCAGGCGCTCGCCGAGCAGCTTGGCCCCCCGCCGGCCCTCCTCCAGCAGCGGCACGTCGGTCCTGCCGGTGTGCTTGCCGGACAGTGACCACTCCGTCTGTCCGTGCCGGGCCAGCAGGATGCGCGGTGCCATCGAAGGAGAACCTTTCGGGAGAAATTCGGAAGCGGGACACCTCCATCATCACCCAGGCTGGGAAGGCGCCGGGAACGGGGCGGGAGGCGGGCAACCCGGCGCGCGCTCTCCGCGTCTTTGAGTGCTGAGCGCCCCGCATGGGCGGGAGAGCGCGCAACGTAAAGTGTCACGGTCGGCCCGCCGGGTGCCGCGCGGACGGGGACGAGAAGGGGGAGGCAGTCGGATGCCGCAGACCGAGAAACCAGGCGCCGAGGTGGCTGCACGAACCCGGCTGCGCTGGTGGACCGAGCTGCCGCTGATCCTGCTGGTGTACGGCTGCTACACGGCCGGCCGCCTGCTCGCGCGCGGGAACACCTCCGCCGCCGTGGACCACGGACTGGCGATCCTGCGCATCGAGAAGGACCTGCGTCTCAACGCCGAGCACCCGCTCAACCGCCTGTTCACGCGCGAGCCCTGGCTCGGCATACCGGCCGACTTCTGGTACGCCTCGCTGCACTACCTGGTCACCCCGGCCATCCTGGTCTTCCTGTTCCGCAAGCGCGCCGAGGCGTACCGGCGAGCCCGCACCTGGCTGATGACGTCCACGTTCATCGGCCTGATCGGCTTCACCCTGCTGCCCACCTGCCCGCCCCGGCTGCTGGACGTGAAGTACGGGTTCGTCGACACGATGGCCCAGTACAGCTCGTACGGCTGGTGGGGCGGCGACGCCAGCGCCCCGCGCGGCCTCGGCGGGATGACCAACCAGTACGCGGCGATGCCGAGCCTGCACTGCGGCTGGGCCCTGTGGTGCGGGGTGATGCTGTGGCGCCACGGCGGCAACCGCCTGACCAAGGTGGTCGGCGTGGCCTACCCGCTGCTGACCGCGATCGTCGTGATGGGCACCGCCAACCACTACTTCCTGGACGCCGTCGCGGGCGTGTTCGTGATGGGCGTGGGCTACCTGCTGGCGCCGCAGGTGCTGCGGGTCGCGGATCTCGTCAGGGCGCGGATCACCCCGGGCGGCTCCCTGGTCGCAGCGCGCTCGGGCGGCGCAGGTTCCCCGATTGTCAGTGCCGGATGCCAGACTTCGGCGGGTGAGCGAATTCCAGCGCAGCGCGAGCCCCGGCTCGCCCCCGCAGCCGAACCGGACGCTTCCCCCACAGACGCGGGGGACGGCGCTCCGGCACCGGCTCGCTGAGCTGCGCGGCCCCGCCGTCCCGGCCAAGGCCCTGGACGCGCGCGCCCTCGCGGCGCTCGCCGCCAACCCGGGGTGCAGGCGGCGGGCGATCCTGGACGGCGCCGGGGTGGACAAGACCGCGCTGGCGGGCGCCCTCGGCTCGCCGTCCGCGTTCGGCCAGTCGCAGTTCGCGCTGACCCGGGGCAACGCCTTCGAGGCGAAGGTGAAGGGCGACGGCGGGGCCGAGCTGCTGCGCCTGGTCCGCGCCCACCTCGACCCGGGCGCCGAGCCGGCCGAGCGGGCCGCCGTGCCCGACCTGTCCGCGAGCGGGCCCGAGGGGCGTACGGCCCGTACGGCGCTGGCGCTGCGCGAGGCCGTCGAGGCGGGCGGCTGGGCGCTGTTCGACCATCCCATGCTGGCCCTTGAGGTGGCCGGCTCGCCCGCGTTCCTGGAGCCGGACGCGGTGGTCGTGCACCCGGACGGCAGCTGGACGGTGGTGGAGATCAAGTCCTTCCCGATGCTGGACGGCTCCGCCGACCCGGCGAAGGTGGGCGCGGCCGCCCGGCAGGCCGCGGTGTACGTGCTGGCCCTGGAGCAGGTCGCGGCCCGGCTCACCCCGCCCCCGCGGGTCCGCCACGACGTGCTCCTCGTCTGCCCCAAGGACTTCGCCAACCTGCCCACCGCCGCCGCCGTGGACGTCCGCAAGCAGCGCGCGGTCACCGCCCGCCAGCTGACCCGGCTCACCCGCATCCAGGAGATCGCCGACGCCCTGCCCGAGGGCACCTGTTTCGCCCCGGACCTGCCGGCGGAGCAGCTCACGGCGGCCGTGGACGCCGTCCCCGCCGCCTACGCGCCCGAGTGCCTGTCCGCCTGCGAACTGGCCTTCCACTGCCGGCAGCGTTCCCGCGCGGCCGGCGAGGTCACCGCGCTGGGCCGCGCGGCCCGCGCCGAGCTGGGCGGGCTGGCCACCGTCGAGGAGGTGCTGGCGGCGGCGCGCGGCGAGAGCGGCGACCCCGCCGACCCGACGGTGGCGGCCCTGCGCCGGGCGGCGGCCCTGCGCGCGGAAGCGCTGAGCGCCGGTGCCGGAGCCGGTGCCGGCGCTGTCGTCGGCTCCGGCGTCGGCGTCGGCTCCGGCGTCGAGGGGGCCGTGTGTCCCTGATCACCACCCTCGCCCGTCTGGAAGCGGTGAGCACGGGCGTCGCGCAGCCCGCGGCGACCGTCCGCCACCGGCATCTCTCCCCGCATCCGCTGGTGTTCGTCCCGCTCACCACCTCCGGTGAGGCCGGCGCCCCGCTCGGCGCCCTGGTCGGCACCGACCGGGACGCCCCGCGTCTGCTGGTCGTCCCGCAGCCGCGCGACCGGGACCTGCGGTTCACCTTCCTCGCCGAGCTCGCCGACGTCGTCCTGCCCTACCTCGACACCTACGCGGACAGCGTCGAGGCCGCCGAGCGCACCGAGACCGACCCGGAGACCGGCAAGCGGGTCAAGGTCGAGGTCGAGCTGTGCGCGGACGCACCCCAGGTGATCGTCCCCGGCCGCGCGGGCATCGAGTACGTGCGGCTGCTGGGGCGGTCCATGCGGTTCCGGCGCACCGCGGAGCAGGACCCGGAGGCGCCCTATCCGGCGCCGCCCCGGGTGCCGTTGCTCGGCCGCTGGCTCACCCACTTCGGCGAGCGCGCCCGGGTCCCCGGCTCCTCCCTGCTGCTCGCCACGACGGACCTGCTGTCCCGGCACTGGGCGACCGGCCAGTCCGGCATCGAGGACCAGCACCTGGGCGCGCTGCTCGCCTGGATCGACCCGCCGCAGGGCAGCACGGGCGCGACGGCCGCGCGGACGGCCGAGCTGGCGCGGGACGCCGAGGGACAGTTGCTGTGCCCGCCGGCCGGGCCCGCCACCGACCCGGCCTTCGACAACAGGCTGCTGGCCCCCGCCTTCGAGCGGTACGACCGGGCCCGCACCGCCTTCGCCGAGGCGGAGGACGGCCTGCAGGCGGACGACCGGCTGGCGATCCTCACCTCCGCCGAGCGGGAGATCCGCGCGCTGGTCGAAAGCCGTACCCGGCCCACCTGGGACGCGGTCTGGCGCGGGCTGGACCTGCTGCGCGGGCTGCCGGAGGGCGCCCGGGTCGAGGAGCGGTGGACGCGCGACCGCTGGTCGTTCACCGGCCACCGGGACCGGGTCCTGGCCGGTGAGCCCCCGCAGCCGCGCCGTGACGACGCGGTGACCGCGGCCAACAAGCTGGCCACCCGCGAGCGAGAGCAGGCCCGTCTCGACGCCCAGGAGGCGCTCGACGACCCGCTGGTGATGGCGGGGCGGCGGCTGTCCGGGGAGGCGTTCGCGGGCGAGGTCCTCGACGTCGTCATGGCGTACAGCGAGGGCAGGCGGCCCAGCCCGCGCCCGCTGGTGACGGTGCGCACGGAGGACCGGCCGCAGCTGGGCGAGCGGGTCAAGGTCTACCGCTCGCTGGGCGGCAGACCGCAGGCGGCGGAGTTCGTCGGGTTCGAGGCGGAGGGGGTCGTGGTGCTGCGCGTCCTGGACAAGATGGGCCGCGGCAAGGAACCGGAGGAGGGCTCGGTGCCGGAGAAGGGCGACCGGCTCGTCTTCACCCTGTTCGAACACGAGCAGCGCGGCGGCGCCAAGCTCCCCGACCCGGAGGACACCCCGTGGACGCACGGGGGGCCGCCGGGCGAGGCCGCACCGGAGGCGGCCGACACCGTGACCGCGGAGGACATCCTGTGACGACCACGGACTTCGATCCCGGCACGGCCGCCGCGCAGGCCACCGCCGCGATCCTGCACGACACCCTGCACGGCACCGACCGGGGCGTGGTCGTGGACTCCCCGCCGGGCGCCGGCAAGTCCACGCTCGTGGTCCGCGCGGCACTCGAACTCGCCGGCGCCGGGCGCCCGCTGATGATCGTCGCGCAGACGAACGCGCAGGTCGACGACCTGGTGCTGCGGCTCGCCGAGAAGGACCCGGAGCTGCCCGTCGGCCGCCTGCACAGCAGCGACGCCGACCCGTACGACAAGGCGCTGGACGACCTGCCGAGCGTCCGCAAGTCGGCGAAGGCCGCCGACCTCGCCCAGACGCGGGTGGTGCTCTCCACCGCCGCGAAGTGGGCGCACGTCAAGGTGGACGAGCCCTGGCGGCACGCGATCGTCGACGAGGCGTACCAGATGCGCTCGGACTCGCTGCTCGCCGTGGCCGGCCTGTTCGAACGGGCGTTGTTCGTGGGCGACCCCGGCCAGCTGGACCCGTTCGCGATCGTGGGCAGCGAGCAGTGGGCGGGCCTGTCGTACGACCCGTCGGCCTCCGCGGTCTCCACGCTCCTCGCCCACAACCCGGAGCTGCCCCAGCACCGCCTCCCGGTCTCCTGGCGCCTGCCGGCCTCCGCGGCCCCGCTCGTCTCCGGCGCGTTCTACCCGTACACCCCGTTCCGCAGCGGCACCGGCCACGGCGACCGCCGGCTCACCTTCGCCGTCCCCTCCGACGGCTCCGGACCGGACCGGGTGATCGACGAGGCGGCGGAGTCCGGTTGGGGCCTTCTGGAGCTGCCCGCCCGGCACACGCCGCGCACCGACCCGGAGGCGGTGCGGGCGGTGGCGGCGGTGGTACGGCGTCTGCTGGACCGGGGCGGCGCGGCGCTGTCCGAGCGCTCCCCCGACCCCGCGCCGCTGACCGCCGACCGGATCGCCGTCGGCACCGCCCACCGGGACCAGGCGGCGGCCGTCCGCGCGGCCCTGGCGGAGCTGGGCGCGGCCGACGTCACCGTCGACACGGCGAACCGCCTCCAAGGCCGTGAGTACGACGTGACGGTCGTCCTCCACCCGCTCTCCGGCCGCCCGGACGCCACCGCCTTCCACCTGGAGACGGGCCGCCTGTGCGTGCTCGCCTCCCGCCACCGCCACGCCTGCATCATGGTCTGCCGCGCCGGTGTGACCGACCTCCTGGACGACTACCCGTCGACGGAACCGGTCCAGCTGGGCACCCTGGTGAAATTTCCCGACGGCTGGGAGGCGAACCACGCGGTCCTGGCCCACCTGTCCGAACACCGGGTGACCTGGCGCCCGTGACCGACACTCCCGCCACCCGCCCGGACGCCCCCTCCCCCGCCGGACGGAGTCCGGCACGCCGCCGGAGGCGTCGAGGCAAACGGCCCTCTCACCGC
>NZ_JBFAXI010000051.1:0-21640 GCF_040680735.1 Streptomyces sp. NPDC051987
GCCCACGGGAACTCCCGTGGGCCACGCGCCGTCGTCCCGTCGACCGTCGCCCCGTGCACCGAGGCCCGCGCGACACCGCGCGCCGTGGTCCGCGCCCCTCAGTCGGTGCCGAGGAGCGCGTCCGTGAAGGCGTTGCGGAACGTGCCCGAGGGGTCGTACTTCCTGGTCAACCGGCCGAAGTCGGCGGCACGTTCGTGGCGGGCGGCCAGCTCCGGGGGCGTGAGCGCGGTCAGTTTGCCCCAGTGCGGGCGGGCGCCGAGCGGCAGCAGGGCGTCCTCGACGGCGGCGATGAGCGGCCGGACCCGGTCCAGGTCCTTGACCCAGGTGAAGTGGAAGGTCACGGAGTCCGTGCCGTAGGCGGGACTCAGCCACAGGTCGTCCGCGCGGACCGTGCGCACCTCCGCGATGTGCAGGGCCGGGGCGAGGCGCTCCCCGAGGCCGCGCAGCGCGGCGATCGCGGCGGGGGCGGCGGCCCGCGGCAGGTAGTACTCGGACTGCAGCTCCTCCCCTGCGCCCGGGGTGAGTTCGGGCCGGAAGTGCGGCAGCCGCTCGCACCACGGGCCCGGCTCGTCGAGCTGCCGGGTGCTGAACTCCGGGGGCATGCCCGGGACGGGGTTCAGCGGCTGCTCGGCGGCGCGTCCGCCGTTCCAGCCGCTGTCGCCCCGACCGGTCCTGCGCTTGAGCCAGACCTGGGCGTCGGGCCCGCCCCAGTCGGTGAACACGCTGACGCTGTAAGCGGCGCCGGACACCGCGTCGAAGTCCGCCGCGATCTCGTCGAGGGGGACGTCGACCCGGACGCGCTGTGCCATCTCATAGCTCGGCTCGATGTCGAGGGTGAGCCGGGTGACGATGCCGAGCGCGCCGAGCGCCACCACCGCTCCCGGGAAGTCGTCCGGGTCGGTGTCCCGGCCGAGCTCGGTCAGGTCGCCCTCGGGACCGACCAGTTGCAGCGCCCGGACCGATGCGGCCAGACAGCGCTGGGCGTCGCCGGAGCCGTGGGTACCGGTGGCCACGCTGCCCGCGATCGAGATGTGCGGCAGCGAGGCCAGGTTGGCGAGGGCGAACCCGGCGCGCTGGAGGTCGAAGACGACGTCGGCGTAGCGGAGGCCGGCCGAGACGGTGACCGTCCGCGCCACCGGGTCGAGGTCGATCACCGGCGGCAGGCCGTCCAGGCGGACCAGGTCGCCGCGGGTGTCGGCGACGGTGCTGAAGGAATGGCCGCTGCCGACGGCGCGTATGCGGTCGCTGTGCGCGACGAGCCGCCGCAACTCGTCGATGCTCTGCGGCCGATGCCACCGTGCGGCGCCGAAGGTGACGTTGCCGGCCCAGTTGCGGGACCAGTCGGGGGCTGCGTCAGGGGCCGTGCCGGAAACCGTGCCGGACGCCGTTTCGGACGCCGTTTCGGATGCCGTTCCGGAAGCCGTGTCGAGCGGGATTGCCATGGTCACTCCGATCCGCGGACGTGAGGGAAGCCGGACAGCGCCCGTCGCGGCGGCGCTGTCGCCGGGAGATGGTCAGCGCGCCTGGCCGAGCGAACTCGACACCTTCACCGCGACCCGCTCCGCCTCGCGCAGGACGGCGTCCCGGTAGCGGGCGCTCAGCCGTGCCACGGCGGGCAGCACATGGCACTCGTCGATCTCGCCGTCCGCCTGGGGCAGGGCGAAGCCGGCCAGCGGCAGGACGGTCGGCTCGGTACGGGCGTCGAACAGGGCGGCGACGTCGGGCGCGGGGGTCCGGGTCGCCGGGTCGACGGCCGCCCCGACGACCAGCAGACTGCGTCCGTCCGCCGTGCCGGCCACCACGCCCAGGGCCCGACCGGGTCCGAAGTCAGCTGCCGCGGCGTCGAGTTCGCGGCGGACCTCGGGCAGCACGCGGGCCGTCTCCTCCCAGCCGAAGGAGAGGGCGAGTTCGAGCTCCAGGCGCGGCCACTTGGCCAGGTAGTAGCGGTTGTTGCGCTGCGCGGTACGGCCGTTGTCCGTGAGGCTGCGCAGATGCGGCAGGTGGAGGCCGTACACCTCCTGGCCGAGCAGGATCGGTGTGCCGGTCAGGGCGACCCGCAGTGCCCACTCCTGGTCCTCGGGGCCCCAGCCCTGGAAGCCCTCGTCATAGGTGAGTCCGTGCTCCCGGACCGTCGCGGTCGGGACGGCGACCAGGCCGCCGCGGGCGTAGACCCAGGGGAAGCGGGCGAACGCGGAGGCGTTCCTCGGGTCCCACCGGTCGTCCAGGACCACGTGGTCGCGCGCCTCCAGACCGGCGAGCACCTCCCGGTAGTGGCCGAACGGGAGGACCTCGACCTGTTCGACGTCGGTCTCCACCACGTCGTCGTAGCCGATCATCTGCCCTACGACGCACACGTTCTGACCGTGCGCGTAGTGCCGCTCGTAGAGGTTCTCCAGGAACCTGGTGGGCAGCACCATGTCCGCGTCCAGGACGAGTGTCACCTGGCCGCGGGCCTGGCTCAGGACCAGGTTCCGGGCCCGGCACAGGTTCCAGTCGTCCGCGGAGAGGGTGGCCCTGAGGGTGAGCCGGTCGGTGAACTCCGCGCACAGGGCGACGAATTCGGGGGAGTACTCCATCGCGCCGATCAGGACCTCGAACCGGGAGCGGTCCATCGTCTGTTCGGCCAGGGCCGACAGGACCAGGCGGATGTTGTCCAGCCGCTGCTTGTAGGGGATTACGACGCTGAACTTCAAGTCATCCATGCCTTGAGTGTGACCGACAGTTGCCTAAGTTGGCAACTCTATGCCTGAATATTCGACAAGGTTTCCCGCAGACAAGACGACGAGGTGGCACGGGTCATGGCAGAAGCCGAGAAAGGCGTGATCGACGAGGGCACGGCGAACGCCGGGCCGGGGACGGCCGTGCGCGCCGCGCCCGCCTTCCCTCTGCTCCACTGGGCGTCGATGGCCCCGTTCTTCCTGACGGGGTTCGTCTTCGCGAGTTACTTCGTGCAGATCCCGTTGTGGAAGTCGGTGTTCGCGCTCTCCGAGGGCGAGTTGGGCCTGCTGCTGATCGTCCCCATCCTCACCGGGCTGCTCGCCATGCAGGCGACCGGCGGTCTGGTCGCGCGGTTCGGCAGCGCACCCGTCGTGCGCGGGGCGGCACTCGCGCTGCCGCTCTCCCTCGTCGCCTTCGTCCCGGCCGAGCCGCTGCACTCCGTCGTGTGGTTCGTGCTCGCCCTCGCCGTGTTCGGCGCGGCCGACGGCCTGATCGACGTCTCCATGAACGCCCACGCCATCGCGGTGGAGAAGGCCACGGGGCGGCACATCATGAACAGCTGCCACGCGGCCTGGAGCATCGGCTCCGCCGCCGGCTCCCTGCTCGGCGGGGCCGCGATCAAGGCCGGCCTCTCCCTGACCGCCCACTACGCGGCCGTCGGCGTGGTCATGGTCGCCCTCGCCCTGACGGCCGGACGCCGGCTGCTGCCCGCCGCGGCCGACCGCACCGGACGGCAGGCGGCCAGGACCGAGGCCTCCCCGCGCGCCCGTGCCGGTGTGCTCTCCGGCTGGACCAGCCGTCTGCTGCTGCTCGGCCTGACCGGCACGGTCGTCCTGGTCTGCAGCGGTGTCGTCGGCAACTGGGGCGGCATCTACCTCCACGACGTGCTCGGCGCCTCCCTGGCCACCGCCTCGCTCGGCTACATCGCCTACAGCGCCTGCGAGGCGGCCGGCCGGCTGGTGGGTGACCGGCTGCACGAGCGGTACGGGGCCCGGACCCTGGTCGGCTGGGGCGCCGCCGTCGCCGTCCTCGGCCTCGGGGTGGTCGTGATCGCACCGGGCCCGGTGACCGCCGTCGTGGGCTTCGGGCTGTTCGGCCTCGGGCTCTCCGTCCTGGTGCCGGTCATCTTCAGCTCCGTCGGACACGGCGGCGACGACCTGGGCACGACGAGCGCGGCGGCCGCGCTCGCCAAGGTCAACACGATGACGTACAGCGGTCTGCTGATCGGCCCGGTGTTGGTCGGCTGGGTCGCGGGCGGCCTCGGACTGCGCACCACCCTGTGCGGTGTCCTCGTCCTCCTGGTCGCGACCCTGGCGGCGGGGCTCCGCAAGGTCTGACCGGCACCCCCGCACACGCGACCGCCCCGCTGGAACGGATCCAGCGGGGCGGTGGTGTACGTCCGCCGGTACGGTGACCGGCGGCTCGTACGTCCGGAGGACGGACCCTAGGCCGCGGGTTGCCCTGTGGCCGCCGCCACCCCGGCGCGCGGAGTCATCTCCTCCACCAGCGTGAACCGGTAGCCGCGGGCGAGCAGGCCCTCGATCACCACCGGCAGCGCCCCGACCGTCTGGGAGCGGTCGCCGCCGCCGTCGTGCAGCAGGACGACGGAGCCCGGCCGCGCCTGGTCCAGCACGATGCGGGCGACGGTGTCCGCGCCGGGCATCGACCAGTCGTCCGGCACCACGTCCCACAGCGTGGTGGTCAGCCCGGTCTCGGCCAGCCAGCCGAGCACCTCCGGCGTCCGCGCCCCGTACGGCGGCCGGAACAGCGTCGGCGCGGGCCCGCCGGACGCCTCCGCGACGGCCTCCTGCGTGCGTTCGATCTGCTCGGCCAGCTGTGGCCGGGTCAGCTCGGGCAGGAACGGGTGCGACCAGGTGTGGTTGCCGAAGCCGTGCCCCTGCTCGCGCATCCGCGCCAGGATGTCGGGGTGGGCACGCGCGTTCATGCCGACGCAGAAGAACGTCGCCGGCACGCCGTAGCTCTCCAGGACGTCCAGGATCCGTTCGGTGTTGCCCGGCTGCGGCCCGTCGTCGAAGGTCAGCGCGATCTCCTTGCGGTCCCGCGCGCCGTGGCTGACCAGCAGGCCCGCGGCGGTCGACGCCGCCACCTCGGCCGTGGTGCTCGCGATCCATCCCGCCAGCTCGGACTCCCTGCCGGTCTGGGTACCCCGGGAGCGTTCGAGCCGGGCCAGCGCGCCCGGGGTGCGCCGGGCGGCCCGCGCGACCACGCCGGCCGGGACCGAGCCGAACCGGGGCCGCGGGGGCAGGAGATGCGCGTCCGCGCGGAACACGGTGAGGCCCGCGGCCATCAGCCGGCCGTCGAGTATCCCGTTGGTGCTCTCCACCACGACGACCGGCTGCTCACGGTCCCATCCCTTGATGTACGTGGCCAGTTCGGTCACCCGGTCGGCGCCGAAGCGGGCCCGGGGCGCCACCGACCGGCCGGCCCCGTCGACCACCTCGATCTCGTATCCGCCCGCGTCCCAGGCGATTCCCGCGTAGAGCATGGCGTTACCTCCCTCTGTCTCGTGCGGCGCGTGTCGTGACGGTCCGTCCTGCTCACGGCGGCGGTTCAGGCGGGCCGGGTGTACTCCGTGAAGTGGCGCTCCGCGAACAGCTCCGGCCGGCCTTCGCCGAGGCCCAGCTCCTGGGCGCGCCGCAGCATGTGCCGCCAGTACGGCTTGACCGGCGGCCAGACAGGCCCCACCTGGCAGTAGGAGGCGTCGATGAAGTAGCGGTCCTTGCCGCGCTGGCCGCCGGGCAGCGCACGGCGGGCGTGGAACAGGGCCGAGTGCACGACGACGGTCGAGCCGGGCGGGAGTTCGTCGATGACGACCTCGCCGGGCAGTTCCCCGGTGCCCAGGTGGGCGCGGGCGTCCTTCTCGGCGACCTCCAGATGCGAACCGGGCAGCACGACGAGCGAGGACGTGGAGGCGTCGAGCCCGTCCAGGTAGTGCAGTGTGTGGATCATGGTGTGCGCCCGGTCGGTCTGCGGACGCTGCTCGTAGTCGTGGTGCCAGGGCTTGCCGGGAAGGTCGGGCCGCTGCCGGTCACTGTGCAGGTGGTGGAAGACGAAGTCGGGGCCCATGAGCTGCCCGAGCACGTCCAGCAGCGGCTCGTACCCGACGAGTTCGCCGTGTGCGGGCAGCTCCAGCTCCATGACCGGCGGCAGACCGTGGGTGGCGGGGTCGACGGCGCAGGCGATCGACTTCTGCCGCAGCCCCTGGTCGACCCACCGGTCGGCCTCGTCACGCAGCCGCGACGTCAGCTCGTCGGGCAGGAACCCCGGCAGGATCACATAGCCCTGCAGGGCGAACCGGTCTGTCTGCTCGGCGCTCAGACGCAGCGTCTGCGCAAAGGGCAGGGTGGCGTACGGAGTCATGAGAACGGGCTCCAATCCCGGGTGTGGTGTGAGTGGGGGTGGGTTGTGGGGGATGAGGGGTGGGTTGTGGGGTGTGGGGTTGTGGGGGGGGTGTCGGTGTGTGTGGGGGGTGAGTGGGGGGTGGGTGACGCCTCGACCGCGCCCGGCGCACCCGACTGGGGCGGGGCCGTGCCGGCGGTCGACGGATCCTCGCGTCGCCTCGCGCCGTGCCCGCTGGGCGGGCCGATCGGGCGGTGGTCCGGGCGCTGCCCGGCCCCGCGGCCGTCGGGAAGGCACCAGGACACGGCCCCGGCCACGGACGTACGACGGGCAGGGCGTTTCACGCGGGGCTCGGAGCGAAGCAGGGAAGCTCCGATGAAGGAGGAAGGATCCTGGGTCAATTCCCGCGCAGCGGTGGGGATTCGTGTCACCGTCGGCGGGCGGCCGGTGTCCCCGGGCTCTCACGCGCTGGTGCGGCGGCGCGGGGCCCGCGGTGGAAAGGACACGGCACTGACCGAGCCCATGCGGCAATCCCGGCGATCCGGCGACCGCTGATCCGTCGATCCCACTGGTCCGGCGACCCCGGCGACCCGCCGATCCCGGCGACCGCTGGTCCGTCGATCCCCCTGGTCCTGCGATCCGGCGACCAGGCCACCAGGCGACCGCTGGTCCAGCGATTCCCATGGTCCGGCGGTCCGGCGATCCCTGCGGTGCGGCGATCCCGGCGACCCGGCGATCCCGTGGGGCCGGCGGTCGGCGCTGCCGGCGGCAGGGAGGTGGCGAATCGTTTCAGTCGGACGGTCCCGCGCGAGCGGCCGGCCGAGTGACGGTCCGGCGGCGGTCCGGCGCCGCGTCCAGGGGCCGTCCTACGGCAAATCGGTGAGTGAGCGCTTGCCCACTCGGCTCACGGCCAGTCGATGGCCGGAGTGTCAGCACTGGCAGTGACGGGCGTTCCCCCCTGATTCGGCCAGTCGATGGCAAGGTTGACACTCTTGGCAGATCCGAAAGCGCTTTCAGAGTTAGGCCAGTCAATAAATGCCTGCCGTGCGGGTGACAGCGTTGCCAGGGCCAGCACGGAGAGGGCGCCGACGGACGCGGTACGGAGGCGCTTGCGCATGTCTGCTCCTTTGATGACAGCACAGGTGGAGGATGTGTCGGGTCGTTGGGACCCCGAACGACGCTCAACATATCGACCCCGGACCAGCCTTGGCAACACCTTGCCAAAAGTTGACAACCTTCCGCCGAGACGATGGCATCAAGCTCTTGAGGAATGTGGCAATCCGGATTGGCAACCTGCTTGCCGGATTGGTTCATACGGCGCTAGACTCAGCCGTAATCAGTACCGTTGGCCGCTCACCTAGAGTTGCGGGGGAGGTCGAGCCTGACATCTTTCATCTCACGCAGCCGATAGCGAGACTCATATGCTGGAACAGCCGACCTTCGGGCGACGTCTCAAAGAGCTCCGCGTGGAGCGCGGCCTGTCGCAGGCAGCCCTCGCGGGGACGGAAATCTCCACCGGTTACCTGTCCCGTCTGGAATCCGGCGCCCGGCAGCCCACGGACCGAGTGATCACCTACCTCGCCCAGGTCCTGAAGGTCGACCGGACCGCCTTCGACTCGCCGCCCAGCGGCGGATCCCTGGCCCAGGCCCTGTCGATCGCCGCCTCCGCGGGCGACGACGCCGGCATCGAGAACCTCATCGCCGTGCTCGACCAGGTCCGCGACGAGGCACCGGCACTGCGCTGGCAGGCCCTGTGGCTGGTCGCCCAGCACTGGCAGCGGCTCGGCAGGCGCGCCGAGGAGCAGGCCTGCCTGCAAGAGCTGGTCCGGATCGCCGACGAACTCGCCCTTCCCGAACTCCAGTGCCGGGCCGGCGCCCAGCTGGCCCGGTCCCTGAGGGCCACCGGCGAGGTGGCACCGGCTCTCGGCACGGCGATCAACGCGTACCAACTGGCCAAGTCCGCGGGCCTCTCCGCCACCGACACGGGGGGCGCGCTGCTCGCCCTCGTCTCCGTGGAGGCCGAGGCCGGCCGGCTGCCCGACGCCCAGGCCCACGCCGACGAGCTCGTCCAGCTGATGGAGGGCCGCTTCGACCCGCTGGCCGCACAGGCACTGTGGTCGGCCGCGACCGTACGGGCGCGGCGCGGTGACCACGAGGCCGCGCGCGGCTTCATCGAGCGGGCCATGAAGGAGATGGACAGCAGCACCGATCTGACGCTGTGGGCCCGGCTGCGGCTGGCGGCCGCCTCCCTCTGCCTGCAGAGCACGCCGCCGCGGACCGAGCGCGCCGGCGAGTGCCTCGCGGAGGCGGCGACCGCCCTCGCGCTCGTCGGGACGCCGGTGCTGCGCCAGGAGCTGCTGACCCTGCAGACGCACCTCGCGTTCGAGCAGGGCCGGTACGCCGACGCTCGCCGCCTGCACGACGAGCTCCACCGCGACGAACTGCGCCTGACCCATCGGGACCAGGTGCGGCTGCAGATACTCGACAGCCGCCTGATGCTCCTGGAGGGCCGTGAGGCGGAGGGCATCCGGCGCCTGAAGGAGCTGGGCGAGGAGGCACGGCAGCAGTCCAACATCGACCTGGCCGCGGAGATCTGGCGGATCCTGGCCGAGTCCCTGGAGAACGCCAGCCGCGCCCACGACACCAAGGACTCCTGACCCTCCCGCCCGGCACAACGCCCGTACGCACCCACCGCGCCCCACGCACCAGCACCCGCACACAACCACCGACGGCCCGCCGGTCGATACCGGCGGGCCGTCGGCGTCCCAGGGGACCCACGGATCAGGGGACCCACGGATCAGTGGCGCCGCGGGTCAGGGGGACGGTGGCGGCCCGGTGCGGAAGTGCACCGCGTCCGCCAGTTTCGCGGCGAGCGCCCGAGCCTGTGCGGGGGTGTCCGCGCCGACCACGACAAAGCCCGCGCGGTCCCCGGACTGCCGTACCGGGGCCACGGTGTCCCCCGGCGCAGCGGTCGACTCGGCGCGCAGCACCGCCGGATGGGCGGCGACCGTGTCCCAGCCGTCGACGGCAGTGAGCCGTCCCGGCGGTGCCACCAGAAAGCGGACCGCCGCCGCCCGGGTCGCGGTGAGCCGCGGTGGCCGACCGGCGCGGCCGAGCAGGTCGTCGTAGAGGAGGCCGAAGAGTTCGAGGTCCGGAACGGCATGGCCGAGGAGGCGGTGCAGCCAGTCTCCCCCGGGCCGTACATGCACTTCGCCGAGAACGACCTCGCCACCGCTCAGCCACAGTTCCACGTGAAACACTCCGAACCGCAGGTCCAGCGCGCGCAGTGCGGCGGTCACCTGGCGGTCGATCTCCGCCCTGGTGTGCTCGGGGAGTTCGGCCGGGAGCACATGGCCGACTTCGACGAAGTGCGGTGGGGGCAGCACCTCCTTCGCGGTCACGGCGAGGACCCGCGGCCCCGTGGCGAGGATGACGCCCTCCACGCTGTACTCGGGTCCCTCGACGAACTCCTCGACCAGGAACAGAGTCTGGTCCGGCAGTTCGGCGAGCGCCGCCGGCAGCTCGTGCGGGCCCCGCACCTTGCGAACGCCGATGCTCGCCATGCCGTCCCGCGGTTTGACCACCCAGGGTCCGCGGGACCCCGCCAGGAACTCCGCCGCCTCGGCGGCCGAGGTGCACAGCCGGACCGCGGGCTGCCGGAACCCGGCGGCGGCCAGCGCCGTACGGCACAGGTCCTTGTTCCGCGTCCGCCGTACCGCCGCCGGCGGGTTGCCCGGCGCGCCGGTGAGGGCCGCGCACCGGGACACCGATTCCTGCACCTCGTCGCGGAGCCCGAGGACCAGGTCGAACCGCTCGCCCTCGGCGAGGCGCCCGCGAAGCCACCGCTCGCAGGCGTCGGGGTCGTCGGGTTCGACGGCGGACACCGCGTCGGCGAGCGCGGTCACCTCGGGCGTCCGGGCGAGCATGGACTCCCGGTGGATCAGGTGCACCCGGATGTCCCGGGCGTGTGCCTCCTCGATCGCCCGGGTCACGATGTCGATGCTGGACGGCAGCGGGTTCGCCCCGCCGACGAGCAGCAGCGCCGGCCGGCCGGCCGGGCGCCCGCCGGTCACCGGGGACCCGCCGTGCCGAGCAGGCGCCGCAGCCAGGAGACCCGGGCCCGGTGGGCGGCCGCGGAGACCTCGGCCCGCGGCACCCACTCGTCGAAGCTGTGGAAGGCGCCGGACCACACGTGCAGTTCGGCCCGGCCGCCCGCCCGCCAGATGCGGGACGCGTAGGCGATGCCCTCGTCGCGCAGCGCCTCCACCGAGCCGACCTCCAGGTACGCGGGCGCGAGGCCCGACAGGTCGCCGGCTCGGGCCGGCGCCGCGTAGCAGGACACGTCCGCGGTGCCGCGGCGCTCGCCGAGCAGGGCCGTCCAGCCCGCCCGGTTGGAGGCGCCGTCCCACAGCCCCGCCCGCTCCAGCTGGGCGTGCGAGTCCGTCGCGCACCGGTCGTCCAGCATCGGGAACTGCAGCAGCTGCCCCAGCGGGCGCACTCCGCCCCGGTCCCGGGCCAGCAGGGCGAGCCCGGCCGCGAGGGCACCGCCGGCGCTGTTGCCGCTCAGCACGATCCGGTCCGGGTCGAGACCGAACTCGGGTCCGCGGTCGGCGAGCCAGCCGAGGCCGGCCCAGCAGTCCTCCACCGGCGCCGGATCGGGGTGCTCGGGGGCGAGCCGGTAGTCCACGGAGACCACGGCCAGGCCCAGTTCCTGGGCCCGGTCGAGTTCGCCGGCCAGTTCGGTGCTGCGGTGGCTGCCGGCGACCATGCCGCCGCCGTGCGTGTGGTAGATCACCGCGGACGGCCCGGTGGCGCCCGTCGGGCGGCAGACGAGCAGCGGTACGTCCGGGGCGCCGGGCGGGCCGGGCACGGTGCGTTCCTCGATCTCGAACCGGCCGCCGCGGCGGATCTGCTCGTCGGTCAGCCGTCCCGCCATCGACCTGCGGCGCCGGTCGGCGACCAGGTCGGCGGTGAGCGGCATCGGCATCTGGTCGAGGACGGCGCGCAGCGGCGCGGCCAGTTCCGCGTCGAGGGGTGGTGGCCCGGCGAGCGGGCGTTCCGGTGCTGGGGTGATGGCCATGGTGCTCCTGTGAGTACGACGGGACGGGGGCGCCCCGGCCGGGACGCCCCCGTACAGCGGTCAGGCCGTACCGGCGTCGTCGCCGGCCAGGGCGAACGCGTCGACTTCGAGCAGCAGGTCGGGGCGGTAGAGCGCCACCACCTGGACCACCGTGCTCGCCGGTGGCCGCCCGGTGTCGATGAACTCGTCGCGCACGGCCAGGACGGCCGGGGCGTGGGCGATGTCGGTCAGGTAGTAGGTGAGCTTGACGACGTCGTCGAAGGTGAGGCCGGCGGCGGCCAGGCAGCGGCGCATGTTCTCGAAGATCTGCCGGGTCTGCGCGGCCGGGTCGCCGACCCCGACGAACTCGCCCTTCTCGTCGAAGGGCAGCTGCCCGGCCAGGGCGACCAGCCGGCCCGTACCGGTCACCACGTGGGTGTAGCCGTCGCTCGGGGCGACTCCCGGCGGGGCGGAGATGTGGGTCAGTCGAGTCATGAGGCTGCTGCTCCCTCTGTCGTGGGTTCGGGGGTGGCGGTGACCGTGGTGTGCTCCGCGAACCAGTGCGCGAGGTCCTTGAGCCGCCGCCCGGTCAGCTCCGCGTCCTGGCCGGCCACCACGGCCGTACCGACGAAGGCGCAGGAGGCCTGTCGGCCGCTGCCCAGGAAGTCGCCGGGACGGGCCGTGAGCACGACATGGCGGACGCCGTCGCGGGCGGCCACCTCCGGTTCGCCGGGGAAGGAGCGCAGGACGCCCTCGTCGGCGGCGAGGAACACGTCGCCATACCACTCCTCGGCGGGCTCCGGGGCCAGTGCCGGGGGCAGGCCGAGCACGGCCCGCGCCCACTCCTCGTGCAGGTCCACTCCGTGCTGGAGGCGGATCATCTCGTCGAAGGAGCCACCGGGGATGCGGCCGCCGCACTCGCCGAAGACGAGCCGGTCCTCCTGTTCGAAGACCTCCATGTGGAAGACGCCGTCGTGGTGCCCGAGCGCCTTCATGGCCTGTTCGGCGACCGCGTGGGCGCGTGCGTAGAGGTCGGCGCGGTGCCTGGGGTGCTCCATCACCGAGGCGACGATGCCGCCGTCCCGGATGGCCAGGACGTTCTGGACGTAGCGGCCCACCGAGGTGAACAGCACCTGCCCGCCGCGTACCACACCGTCGACATGCAGTTCCGGCCCGTCCACCCACTCCTCGGCGAGCCACGGCCCGAGGGCGCCCTCCGCCGCCAGACTCCGGGCCAGGGCGGTGCGGGAGCGCTCGTCGTGCCAGGCGTGGACACCCCGGGTGGCGGAGTTCGCCAGCGGTTTCAGCACCCCGCGCGGGTAGTGGAAGCCGGACAGCTCCGCCGGGTGGACGATCAGGCGGAAGTCGGCGACGGGCAGGCCCGCGTCCCGGATCCGGCGCTTCTGCAGGTCCTTGTCGCGCAGGGCCAGCGCGTCCCGCGGTGTCGTACCGCTGCGCGGGCCGCCCACGACGGCGGCGTTGACCAGGGTGAACTCGAACTGGCTGCAGACGACGTCGAAGTCGCGGACGGACAGCTCGAACCGTTCGAGTCCCGCCAGCGTCTCCTCGGTGCTGGACGGATCCCGTACGGGCACGGTGTGGGCGTCGTCGAGCAGCCGGGCCCGGTCCGCGGTGTCGTCGCTCGTGGCGAGCACACAGGTCACCTCGGCGCCCAGGCGCCGCAGGGCCCGCACGGCGTCGGGCCGCCAGCCGATCAGCAGGGCGTTGCGCCGCCGTGCCGGGTCTCCGTCTCGCATGGCACTCTCCTGTTTCCTGAACTCATCGCAGACGTACGGGCAGGGTGGCGGGGCCGTTGACGGCGTTCGACAGCACCCGGGTGACGCTGCCGGCCCGCTCGATCGCGGTGGTCGAGTCGAGCAGCTCCGTGAACAGGGCCCGCATCTCGGCGCGGGCCAGCGTGCTGCCGATGCAGAAGTGCTCGCCGGAGGCCAGGGCGATGTGCCGGTTGGGCCGGCGGGCGATGTCGAAGCGGTACGGGTCGTCGAAGACGTCCTCGTCGCGGTTGGCCGACGGCAGCCACAGCACCACCCGGTCGCCGGCCTCGACGCGCTGACCGCGCACGGTGCACGGCCGGGTGGCGGTGCGCATGCTGTGCGTGGCGCTGGAGGTCCAGCGCACGATCTCCTCCACGGCGCCCGGCAGCAGCGCGCGGTCCTCGTCCAGCCGGCGCCACTGGTCGGGATGTTCGAGAAAGGCGAGCAGACCGCCGATCAGGGCGAGGCGGCCGTTCTCCGTGGCGCCGATGAGGTTCTCGCAGTTGAGCAGGATCTCGTGCTCCGTCAGCAGGTCGCCGTGCACGGTCCCGTTGACCAGGGCGCTCACCAGGTCGTCGGCGGGTTCGGCCATGCGCGCGTACAGCAGCTCCATGAAGTAGTCCATCAGCTGCGGGTGCGCGGCCAGCGAGGTGTGCGCCGCGAAGGCCTCCTCGGTCCACCGGTAGAGGTCCTCGTGGTCGCGCTCGGGGATGCCGAGGATCCCGGAGATGACCGAGTGCGAGAACCGCCCGGCGAGGTCGACGAAGTCGAACACGCCCTGGTCGAGGCCGCGTCGGACCGCCGTGCGGGCCGCCCGCCGGATGGTGTCCTCCAGACCCCGTACGGCCCGGGTGCTGAACCAGTCGGCCATGAGGGCGCGCAGTTCCTTGTGGCGCGGCGGGTCGGACAGCGCGAGGGTCAGCCCGCCGCCGGGGTCGTCGCCGAGCCGGGCGGGGCGCAGCAGCACACCGCGGGCCGAGCTGAAGGTGCCGGGGTCACGGTAGACGGCACGGATGTCGTCGTACCGGGTCAACGACCAGAAGGCGGGCAGCTCGCCGGCCTCGTGCCGGTGCACGGGGGAGAACGCGCGCAGCCAGCGCCACAGCGCGTGCGGGTCGCCCTCGGCGTGCAGGGCGGGGTCGGCGAGCCGGTCCAGGAGCGGCGGGGGCGCGAGGGTGGCCGCGGTCATGACGGGGACCTCCGGGAGACGGGCCGGCCTGCGGCCGGGTGCGGCTGGGCGAGTCGGTGCAGACGGTCCGTGAAACACCGGGTGAGGGCGCGGGCCACGGCGGGTGGTACGGCGTCGGGGCGGTAGGCGGTCTCCACGCGCAGTCCGGTGCCGTCCGGCCAGCACTCGGTGTGCAGTTCGAGCGGCAGGTCCGGGTAGGGCAGGCGCAGGAACGTGGCGCGCAGGCCGGGGAGTTCGAGGTCGGGGGCCGGGTTGTCCTGGAGCGCGAAGAGGGTCTGGTAGAGCGGGGGGCGGCCGGTGCGCGGCGGGTCGACGAGGGTGAGGACGTCCCCGAAGGGCACGTCCTGGGCGGCGAAGGCGAGGGCGACGGTCCGCCCGGTCTCCCGCACGGCTCGGGCGTCCCCGTCGAGGGCGGTGCCGCGCAGCCGCAGGCACAGCATGCCGATGTGGCAGCCGACGGCGTCCTCCGTGCCGGCCGTGTCGCGCTGGGCGACGGGCACCCCGGTGGCGAAGTCCCGCTGCCCGGTCACCTCCGCGACGCTCCGCGCCCACAACGCGAGCAGCACGACGAACCGGGTCACCCCGCACGCGGCGCCCCACGCGTCGACCGCCCGCAGCACCTCCGCGGGCACCCACACGGTCTCCCTCCCGGGCCCGGCCACACCACCGGACGCGACCGCGACCGGGTCCGGGTCCGGGTCACGCGGCCAGTGCAGTTCCGGTACGGCGGTGAGGTGGTCGACCAGGTAGGCGCGTTGGGCGTCGAGGTCGGCGAGGGCCGCGTGGCGGGTGCGTTCGGTGTAGCGGCGGTGCAGCGAGGGGGGCTGGGGGCGCGGTGGGGCCGGAGGCGTGCCGGTGGGGAGTGCGGCGGTGTAGGCGGCGCCCAGGTCGCGGGCGAGCAGCGACTCCGACCAGCCGTCGAAGGCGATGTGGTGCACCACGCAGCCGAAGACGGTGGTGCCGGTCCCGGCCACCGGTACCAGCGCGGTCCGCCACACCTCGCCCGCGGCCAGGTCGAGCGGCTCGGTCAGCTCGGCGCGCAGCGCCCGCACGGCCCCCTCGGCGGAGGGCTGCGGGGGCAGCACCTCCAGTTCGGGGGGCGGGATGTCCACCAGGACGGCGGACGGGCGGGGGTCGGCCACATAGGCGGCGCGCAGCGCCTCGTGCCGCCGGTGCACCTCGGCCACGGCCGCCCCGAGGGCCACCCGGTCCGGCTCACCCTCGATACGCCAGGTGAGCAGGCAGTGCGAGGTCACGTCGGCGGGGTCCAGCAGGTGGCGGGTCAGGTAGACGATCTGCAGCGGCGTCAGCGGGGTGGTCCCCTCCGGCACGGACGGGAGCGGTTCCGACCGCGGTTCCGGCTGCGGTTCCGACCGCGGTTCCGGCTGCGGCTGTGCCGCCGCGGCCGTGCCGCGCAGCCAGTCGGCGAGCGCCGTGACCGTCGGGCGGCCATAGAACCGCGACAGGGGTACGGGGCGTCCGAACCGTTCCGCCAGCCGCGCGCACACCCGGCCGGCGCCCAGCGAGGTGCCGCCGAGTTCCGCGAACGGTGTGTCGAACGGGACGGCGGGACGGCCGAGCACGGCCGCGAAGGTGTCCGCCACCGCCCGGACGACGGGATCCGTGCGCCGGCCGCCGGAGCCCGGGCCGGAGCCGGTGACGCCGGCGGGGCCGGGCGCGGGGGCGGGCGGGTCCGGCACCCGGGCCAGCAGGGCGCGCTCGTCGAGCTTTCCCCGGTCGGTGGTCGGGAAGCCGTCGACGCTGACGACGAGGGCGGGCCGCTGGTAGGGGACGAGGGCCGGGCGCAGCACGTCGAGGGCGTCCGCCAGCGGGTCGCCGGGGCGTTCGGGCACACAGAACGCCACGAGTTCCTGGCTGGTGCCGGCGGCGTCCGGACGGGCCAGCACCCGGCAGGCGCGGACGGCCGGGAGCAGCCGCTCCACCTGGCGCTCGACCTCGGCGGGCTCGACGCGGTGCCCGCGCACCTTCACCTGCCGGTCGGCCCGGCCCCGGTAGTGCAGCAGGCCGTCGGGGCCCCACTCCGCGAGGTCGCCGGTGCGGTAGACGCGGGGGCCGCCGGGGAGGCGGGGGAACTTCTCCGCGGTCAGGGCGGGATCGCCGAGATAGCCGTGGGCCAGTCCGTCGCCGGCCACGCACAGTTCGCCGCTCTCGCCGACGGCGCACGGCCGGGTGCCGCCCGGCTCCAGGACGTACACCTGGGTACCGGGGACGGGCCTGCCCAGCGGGATGCCGCCGGGCAGCGCGCAGTCGGCCTCGGTGATGCGGTGGGTGGTGGCGAACACGGTGGACTCGACCGGTCCGTACCCGTTGATCAGGGCGGCGTCGGGGTGCCGGCGCAGGAAGCGGCGGACGTGCGGGACGGAGAGCCGTTCACCGCCGATGAGGACCTGGCGCAGGCCGCGGAACGCGTCCGGGTCCTCGTCCATGACCATGTTGAAGAGGCTGCTGGTGAGCCAGACGGTGTCGGTCCCGTGCCGTCGCACGCCGGTGCGCAGCAGGGCCGGGGATAGATAGGGCTCGTCGACGATCAGTGACGTGCCGCCGGCCAGCAGCACCGACCACAGTTCCAGCGAGAACGCGTCCCAGGACACGGCCGCCGCCAGCGGCATCACGGTCGCGGCGGTGAAGGAGGCGAACCCGCCGGCCGCCGGGAACAGCCGCGCCGTCGCCCGGTGCGGACTGAGCACGCCCTTGGGCCGCCCGGTCGTCCCCGAGGTGAAGAACACGCAGGCGGGATCGGCGCCCCGGACGGCGGCGGGCCGGAAGCCGGGCGGGAGGCCGGGCGCGGAACCGGCGGTCGGCGGTGACCACACGGGCAGGGGCGGGCCGCCCAGCGGGAGGGGCGACTCGGCTATCACCAGGGGCGGTGCCAGCTGGCCTCGGATGTCCTGGAGGCGGCGCTGCGGCCAGGCCGGGTCCAGGGCGGCGTACGCGGCACCGGTCTTGAGGACCGCCAGGAGGGCGGTGACCAGGCGGGTGCCGCGGGGCAGCAGGACCGGGATCAGGTCGCCGGGGCCCGCTCCGGCCGCGGCGAGGCGTGCGGCCCAGGCGTCGGCGGTCCGGTCCAGCTCGGCGTAGGTGGTCGCCCGCTCGCCCTCGATCAGGGCCACCGCGTCCGGCCGGGCCCGGGCCAGCCGGGCGAGTGTCTCGTGCAGGCCCTCGTCGGGCGCGGCGCTCGGGTGCCCCGCGGTCCACTCGGCGTTCGGTCGCAAGCGGTCCCTCTCCCCTCACGTGCTCCTCGGCTTACGCACACCAGGCAGGTGGTTGCCAATGTTTGACAAGTATGTTGCCATGAGCTTGCCACACCTGGCAACCTGTGCCGCAGACCCGAGCCGAAGGTGGATCCGATGACTCGTGACCGATCCCTGGACATTGCCGTCACCGGCGTCGCCGCCCGGTTCCCCGGCGCCCCCGACCTCGACGCCTGGTGGACGGCCCTGACCGAAGGCCGGGTCCTGACCACCCGCTTCGAGCAGGCCGATCTGGTCGCCGCCGGCGTCCCCAAGGAACTGCTGGACGACCCCGAGTACGTCCCCGTCTACGGCCGGCTCGCCGACGCCGACCGATTCGACAACACGGTGTTCGGGGTCAGCCCGCGCGAGGCGGAGCTGATGGACCCGCAGCACCGGCTGCTGCTGGAGACCGCCTGGTCGGCCCTGGAGGACGCGGGCGTGGCCCCCGACGCCCGGGGCACCGGGCGGGACGCGGCCACAGGACGCACCGCGGTGTTCGCCACCGCCAGCGGCAGCGGCTACCTGCGCGCCATGGTGGCGAGCGGCCGGCTGGACCCGCTGACCCTGGACGACGCGGTGCACGGCACCGAACCGGACTTCATGGCGAGCCTCGTCTCGTACAAGCTGGGCCTGACCGGACCCGCCGTGGCCGTGCAGACGGCCTGCTCGTCCTCCCTGGTCGCGCTCCACATGGCCGTCCAGTCCCTGCTGAACGGCGACTGCGACCAGGCCCTCGTCGCCGCCGCCGGCATCGCCTACCCGCAGGCCGGGCACCTCGCCGTGCCGGGCGGCATCCACTCGCCGTCGGGGCACTGCCGTCCCTTCGACGCCTCGGCGGACGGGGTGGTCGCCGGCGCCGGAGTGGCCTGCGTGGTCCTGCGCCGGCTCGCCGACGCGCTGGCGGACGGCTGCGAGCCGTACGGTGTCGTGCTCGGCACCGCCGTCAACAACGACGGCGCGGCCAAGGCCGGTTACTACGCCCCGTCCGTCGGCGGCCAGGAGGCCGTCATCCGCGCCGCCCTGGCCACCGCGGACGTCGGCGGCGACACCATCGGCTACCTGGAGACGCACGGCACCGGAACCCGGGTCGGCGACCCCATCGAGTGGTCGGCGGCCTCGGCCGCGCTCGGCGGGGCCGGCGCGCGGCCGGAACAGATCGCGGTGGGCGCCCTCAAGGCCAACGTCGGCCACCTCGACAACGCCGCCGGGCTGGCCGCCCTGATCAAGGCACTGCTGGTCGTCAAGAAGGGCGTGGTGCCGCCCGTCGCCGGCTTCACCCGCGTCAACCCGCTGCTGGAGACGGAGGGTTCACCGCTGTACGTGCCCACCGAGTGCGGGCCGTGGACCGGACCCGAGCCCCGCCGCGCCGGGGTCAGCTCGTTCGGGATCGGCGGCACCAACGTCCATGTGGTCGTCGAGCAGCCTCCCGCGCCGCCCGTCGCCGCGCCCGCGCCCGGCCCCGCGGACCAGGACCGCTCCCGGCTGGTGCTGCTGTCCGCGGCCGACCCGGAGGCCCTCGCCCGCTCCGCGGCCCGGCTCGGCGCCCGGCTGGCCGGGACGGACGCGGACCTGGCCGACGTCGCCGCCACCCTGGCCACGGGCCGGGCCGAACTGCCGGAACGGCTCGCCGTCACCGGCCGGACCTGCGCCGAGGTCGCCGAGCGCCTCGCCCGCCGCACCGGCGTGGTGCGGGGCAGCCGCCCCACCGCCGGGCCCGCCCCCGCCTTCTTCCTCTTCCCCGGGCAGGGCACCCAGCGGCCCGGCATGGCCGCGGCGGCCGAAGAGGCCCTCCCCTTCTTCCCGGCCGCGCTCGACCGGTGCCTCGGCGCCTTCGAACCCGACCTCGCCGGCCGGCTGCGCCGCGCGCTGTACGACCCGGACTTCCCCGCCGACGAACTGGCTTCCACCGACCTCGCCCAGCCCGCTCTCTTCGCCTTCGAGTACGCCGCCGCCTCCGCCCTGACCGCGCTCGGTGTCACCCCCGCCGCGCTGGCCGGGCACAGCCTCGGCGAGCTCACCGCCGCCTGCGTCGCCGGTGTCCTCGACCTCGCCGACGCCGCCCGGCTGGTGACCGTCCGCGGCCGGGCCATGCGGGACTGCCCCCCGGGCGCCATGCTCGCCCTCGGCTGCGACGAGGCGCGGGCCCGCGAACTCCTCGCCGTCTCCGGTCTCGGCCTGGAGCTGGCCGCCGTGAACGCGGACGACGCCTGTGTGGTGGCCGGCCCCGTCGCGGCCGTCGAGGAGTTCGAGACGCGCCTCGCCGGCCGGGTCCTCGCCCGCCGGCTGACCGCGAACCGCGCCTTCCACACGGCGCTCGTCGAACCGGCCCTGGCCCCGCTGGCCCAGGAACTCGCCCAGCTCACCGTCCGGCGGGCCACGGTGCCCTTCGCGACCAACGTCACCGGGCGGCTGATGCCGCAGGACACCGACGTCAGGCCGGAGCTCTTCGTCGAACAGGCCCGGCGCACCGTCCGGTTCGCGGACGCGGTGCGCTCCCTCGCCGAGCGGTTCCCCGGCGCCGTCGCCGTGGAGGTGGGGCCCGGCCGGGTGCTGTCCGCCCTGGCGGAGGCAGCGGGCCTGGCGGCCGTACCGCTCTGCCCGGCGCGCACCGACCGGCCCGCCGAGGAGGTGCTCACCGCGCTCGGCACCCTGTGGGCGCAGGGCCGGCCGCTGCCGCGCCAGGCGCTGTGCCCGCCCGGACAGCGCCGGGTCCACCTGCCCGGCTACCCGTTCGCGGGCCCCCGCTGGATCGCCCCGGAGGCCGCGCCGTCGACGGACGCGTCCCGGTTCACCGCCCGGCCCGCCCCGGCCGCCCCGGCCGCCCCGGCCGCCCCGGCCGCCCCGGCCGCCCCGGCCGCCCCGGCCGCCCCGGCCGCCCCGGCCGCCCCGGCCGCCTCGGAGGCCTCGGAGAACTCGGCCGCTCCGGAGACCCCGGCGGCCGAGCCGGTCCCGGCACCGGTCACCGCGGCCCCGGCGGCGGCCGTACCGGAGCCCACCGCCCTGCTCACCGCCCTGTGGCGGGAGTTGCTCGGGCACGACGTCCTCGACGCCGACGCCGACTTCTTCGACCTGGGCGGGGACTCGCTGCTGGCCACCCGCCTCGCCCGGCGCGCAGGCCGGGAACTGGGGATCCCGGTCCCCGTCCGCGACCTGATGACCGCCCGTTCCCTGGACCGGCAGGCCAGGCTCCTGACCGAGCTGACCGCGTCGGCGCCCCCGACCTCCCCCACCGCACCGGCCGTCCCGACAGAAAGGCACGCATCGTGACCATGGTCCTCCCCGAACCGGCCCGGCTGACCGTCACCCCGCTGGCCGGAACCATCGGCGCCGAGATAGGCGGCGTCGACGCGGCCGTCCCGCTCGCGCCGGAGACCCTCCGGCAGCTGCGCGACAGCCTGCTCCGGTACAAGGTCGTCTTCCTCCGGAACCAGCGCCTCGACTACGCCGGCCAGGCCGCGTTCGCCCGCTCCTTCGGGCCCCTGACGCTCGGTCACCCGATCTACCCCGCGCCCGAGAACCGGCCCGAGGTGCGGGAGCTGGACTCCCGGCAGGGCACCCGCGCCAACCACTGGCACACCGACCTCACCTTCGTGGACCGGCCCCCGGCACTCGCCTTCCTGCACAACAAGACGGCCCCGCCGGTCGGCGGCGACACCCTGTGGGCGAACACGGTGGCCGCGTACCAGGCCCTGCCGGAGCCGCTGCGCGCGCTCGCCGACCGGCTGCGCGTCGTGCACAGCAACGACTCCGACTACACGGACGCCACCGTCGCGGCCCGCCGCGAGTACGTCGCCACCCTCTTCGAGACCGAGCACCCGGCCGTCCACGTCCACCCGGAGACCGGCGAACCGGCCCTCCTGCTGGGCGGGTTCGCCCGCCGGGCAACGGGCCTGTCGCCGCAGGCCTCGCGCGACGTGCTGCGCATCCTGCAGGAGTACGTCACCGCCCCCGAGCACACCGTCCGCTGGCGCTGGCGCGAGGGTGACCTGGCGATCTGGGACAACCGGGCCACCCAGCACTACGCCGTCTTCGACTACGGCGGCCAGGACCGGCGCGCCGAGCGCTGCACGGTGGCGGGCTCCGTCCCGGTGGGCCTCGACGGGCGGCGGAGCACGGTGCTGTGCGGGGACACGACGGCCTACAACGCGGGTGTCGCATGACGTCCGGCACACAGCGGGAGGGGGGAGACCCGGCCGGGGGGGCCCCCGCCCCCCCGGGGGGGGGGGGGGGGGGCCCCCCCCCGGGCCGCCCCCCCGGGCCCCCCGCGGCCCCCCCCCCCCCCCCC
>NZ_JBFAXI010000051.1:21650-59916 GCF_040680735.1 Streptomyces sp. NPDC051987
CGCGGGTGTCGCCTGACGTCCGCCCCCCCGGGGGAGGGGGGAGACCCGGCCGGGTCTCCCCCCTCCCGCTGTGTGCGCGCGGCTCAGGCCACGGCACGGGCCAGCGCCGCGGTCAGCCCGTCGGCCACCGCCGCCGCCCCCTCGTCGTCGATCACCAGCGGCGGCACCGCCATCACGGCCGCGCCCACCTGCCGCAGCAGCAGCCCCGCCTGCCGAGCGTGGGTCAGGACCCGGGCCGCCAGCTCCGGGGACTCCGTCTCCACGACCAGGATCAGGCCGAACCCGCGGACGTCCAGCACGCCGGGCGCCCCGGCCAGCGGGGCCAGCCGGCGCAGCAGGTCGGCGCCGAGGCGCTCGGCCCGTTCGGGCAGGCGCTCCTTCTCCAGGACGTCGAGGGTGGCGAGCGCCGCGGCGCAGGCCACCGCGTGACCGGAGGTGGTGTGCCCGTAGCGCAGCCCGCCGATGACCGGGTCGCGCGCGAAGCTCTCGTGCACGTTCCGCCGCACGCTGACGGCGGCGATCGGTACGTAGCCGCCGCTCAGTCCCTTGCTGCTGACCAGGATGTCCGGGGTGACGTCATCCCGCAGGGCGGCGAACATCGCCCCGCAGCGGCCGTAGGCGGTGAACACCTCGTCCACCACCAGCAGGGCGCCCGTGGCGTCGCACAGGGCGCGCAGCTCCCGCAGGAAGCCGGGCGGCAGGACGACGGCCCCGCCGACGTTGAGGAACGGCTCGACGACCACGGCGGCCGGCAGGTCGTCGGGGTCGGTCCCGATCGCCTCCTCGAAAGCGGCGAGCAGCGCGGGCAGCGCCGGCTCCTCGCGCAGCGACCGCGGCTCGGCGGGCAGTTCGACGCGGGTCACCGGCAGCGGGCTGCCCAGGGGATGGCGGTTGCGCGGCAGGGTGGACAGGCTGCGGCTGAGGAGGGTGGCGCCGTGGTAGGAGCGGGCGAAGGTGACCACCCGGGACCTGGGCCGGTCCAGATGGGACCAGTAGGAGACGGCCATCAGGACGGCGGCGTCGAAGCCCTCGGAGCCGCTGTTGACGAAGAGCGTCCGGTCCAGGCCGGCCGGCAGCAGTCCGGCGAGGCGTTCGGCGAGCAGGCCGGCGGGCTCGTGTCCGGCCACCGACAGGTCGAAGTGGTGCAGCCGGGACGCCTGCTCGACCATGGCCCGCAGCACCTCGGGACGGGCGTAGCCGCAGGTGGAGTTCAGCGCGGAGGCGTCGAGGTAGACGTTGCCGTCGATGTCCCACACGTGGTGGCCCGCGCCGTGCGAGACGGTCAGCGCCGAGCGGTCGGCG
This sequence comes from Streptomyces sp. NPDC051987, assembly GCF_040680735.1. NCBI lineage: Bacteria > Bacillati > Actinomycetota > Actinomycetes > Kitasatosporales > Streptomycetaceae > Streptomyces > Streptomyces sp. NPDC051987. The sequence continues at coordinate 22,953 of NZ_JBFAXI010000051.1, forward strand.
GCCAGCGGGGTCCAGGTGTGCCAGACATGCCGCCGGTCACGGGCCCGTACGGCCTCGGGATCGGCGGTGAGGGCCGTGGAGCCGCCGGACGGGGTGGATGTCCAGGATGCGTTCATGGGCACTCGTTTCTCGGGCGGGTTCGGGTACGTGACCCGGTGGGGGCGTGCTGCGCGGGTGGTCCTTGCCGGTCGCCGGTCGCCCGGTCGATCGGTCGATCGATCAGGCTGCCGGTCCGCGCCGGTGGGCGGGGCCTACCAGGCCAGGGCGCCGTGCTCGTCGAAGAAGCCGCCGCTCGGGCCGTCGTCGGGGAGGGTCGCGAGGTCCACGACGGAGCGGGCGCCCTCCGCCGCGGTGCGCGGGGCGCGGAAGCCGTTCATGGCGGTGGCCGTCCAGCCCGGCGACGCCGAGTTGATCTTGAGGTGGGCCAGCTCCGGGTCGCGCCGGAACGCCAGGTCGTACTGGACCGTGAGCATGTTGAGCGCGGCTTTCGACGCGGTGTAGGCCATCCGCACCGAGGCGTCGCCGGGCAGGTCGGCGCCCGCGCAGGTCAGGCCGAACGAGGCGGTCGTGCTGGAGACGTTGACGATCCGGGGCGCCGGCGAGCGGCGCAGCAGCGGCAGCAGGGCGTGGATCACGGCGACCGGGCCGACCACGTTGACGGCGAGCAGGTCCCGGGTGAGCTCGGCGGTGGTGTCGGCCGCGGTGGCGCCGAGGAACACCCCGGCGTTGTTGACCAGGACGTCCAGCCGCCCGTGGTCCCGGTCCAGCCGCTTCGCGAGCGCGGTGACGCTGTCCGGGTCGGTCACGTCGAGTGCCACCGGCCGGATCCCGGCGCCGTCGGCGCCGAGGGAGCGGACCGCGTCCGCGCCGCGGCCCGGGTCGCGGCTGCCGAGCAGGACGACGGCGCCGCGCAGCGCCAGCTGCCGGGCGGTCTCCAGGCCGATGCCCCGGTTGGCCCCGGTGACGAGGGCCACCGCGCCGGGCCTCATCGGGCGGGCCGGTACACGGAGACGTGCCCGGTGCTGTCGGGGCCGAAGGGCCGACCGGACCAGTCGGCGAGGCGCCGGTCCAGGCGCAGCCCGGCGCGGGCCGCCATCAGGTCGATCTCGGCGGGCCAGCAGTAGCGCTCGGCGTGCGGCCGCAGGTGGACGCCGTCGGCGTCGAAGGTGATCTTCTGGCTGTGAAAGCGCTGGCCCGCCAGGTCGGAGCGGTACACCTCGATGGTGGCGGACTCCTCGGTGATCTCCAGGACCTCGACGTGGCCGCGCCGGCCGGGCCGTCCGGCGGGGGCGGGATCGGGGACGTACGCCTCGATCACGAAGGCGCCGTGCTCGCCGAGGACGCGCGCGACGTTGCGGAAGCAGTCCTGCTGGCGTTCGGCCTCCAGCAGGTTGAAGAGCGTGTTGTACACGAGGTAGACGAGGTCGAAGGGCCCTTTCACGGGCACGTCGGCCATGTCGCCGACGGTGACCGGGACGCCGTCGCCGCCCGGCTTGCCGCGCAGGCGCGCGGCCATCTTCGGGGAGCCCTCGACGCCCTCCACGCGCAGGCCGCGGGCGGCGAGCGGCAGGGCGACCCGGCCGGTGCCGACGGCGAGTTCGAGGGCGCGTCCGCCGGGGGCGAGGGCGGCGAGGAAGTCGACCGCGGGCGCCGGGTCGAGGGTGGTCCGCTCGTCGTAGTCGTCGGCCCACACCTCGCCGAAGAGTGCCGGATCTCCGAACTTCCTGCTGGTGTCCATGGATTCCCCTTCACTCGGTGGGCCCCTGGTCCGGCCGCCGGGGCGGCGGCCGTCGCCTCCCACCACGCCGTCCTCCCATATTGCCCCGACTGGCAATTACTCGGCAAGCTATTGCCTGGGTTGTGCCACAACAGGGTGACCGGATGTGTCAATTCCGTTGCGTGAACCGCGGTTCTCCGGCCATCATCACCGCATGGTCACCTCACCTCCCGACGGCCGCGCGGGCATCGACGCCACGCTGGTCGCGAAGCTGATCGACGCCCAGTTCCCGCAGTGGTCCGGCTTACCGGTGGTCCCGGTGCCGGTCGACGGCTGGGACAACCGCACCTACCGCCTCGGCGACGACATGACGGTCCGGCTGCCCACCGCGGCCGGCTACGTCCCCGCGGTCGACAAGGAGTGCACATGGCTGCCACGTCTGGCACCTTTCCTGCCCGTGCCGGTGCCACCGGTCCTGGGCAAGGGGGAGCCGGGCGAGGGGTACCCCTTCCCGTGGTCCGTGCGCGGCTGGCTGCCGGGCCGGACCGCCGCGGCCGAGGAACCCGCCGACCTGTCCCGGTTCGCGGTCGACGTCGCCGAGTTCGTGCTGGCCCTGCAGCGCTGTGACGCGACGGGCGGACCCGCCGCCGGCGAGCACAGCTGGTACCGGGGGGCGTCGCCCGCCCACTACGACGACGAGACCCGCCGCTGCCTCGCCGCGCTCGCCGGCCGGGTCGACACGGAGCGGGCCACCGAGGTCTGGGAGGCCGCGCTCGCCGCCGAGTGGCGCGGCGCGCCCGTGTGGTTCCACGGGGACATCGCCTCCGGCAACCTGCTGGTCGACGGCGGCAGGCTGGCCGCCGTGATCGATTTCGGCACCTCGGGGGTCGGCGACCCGGCCTGCGACCTGGTGATCGCCTGGACGATGTTCTCCGGCGACAGCCGGGAGGCGTTCCGCAAGACGCTCGCCCAGGACGCGGGCATGTGGGCCAGGGCCCGCGGCTGGGCCCTGTGGAAGGCGCTGCTGGTGCTGTCGGAATGCGTCGACACCGACGCGGCGCGCGCGGCGGAGCAGCGCCGGGTGATCGACGAGGTCCTCACGGACCACACGCGGTTCGCGTAGCGGACGCCGGGGCCCGCCGTTCGCGCAAGCGGGTGTCCGGTGCCGTCGTTCGCGCCGCAGGTGCCGGGGGCCCGTCGGCGGCATGGTTCCGGCGGGCGCCCCGGAGTCGTACGGCTATCCGGTGACCGTGAGGCCGGCATCCCGCGGTTCTGCCTCCCGTAGTTCGCCGGACCGGCCACGGAACCAGTCGATCGTCTGGCGCAGCCCCTGCTCCAGGCCGACCACCGGCACCCAGCCGAGGGTCCGCGCGGCCCGCTCGACGGCCGGGCGGCGCCGCGGCGGGTCGTCCTGCGGCAGCGGCCGGAAGTCGACCGGCGCCGCGCTCCCGGTCAACCGGCGTACCAGCCCGGCCAGTTCGGCGACCGTGAACTCCCCCGGGTTGCCCAGGTTCACCGGTCCGGACTCGTCGGAGTCGAGCATGGCCGCGAGTCCCCGCACGAGATCGTCGACGTAGCAGAAGCTGCGGGTCTGCTCGCCGCTGCCGTAGACCGTGACGGGCCGCCCGCTCAGCGCCTGGGTGATGAAGTTGCTGACGACCCTTCCGTCGTCCGCCCGCATCCGGGGGCCGTAGGTGTTGAAGATCCGGACGATCCCCGTGTCCACGCCGAGGGTCCTGCGGTACGCCGTGGTGAGGGCCTCGGCGAACCGCTTGCTCTCGTCGTACACACTGCGCGGCCCGATCGGGTTCACATGTCCCCAGTACTCCTCGGTCTGCGGGTGCACCTGCGGGCTGCCGTAGACCTCGCTGGTGGAGGCGAGGAGGAAGCGCGCGCCGTGCCGGCGGGCGAGCAGGAGCGCGTGCTCGGCGCCCCGGCTGCCGGCCGCGAGCGTCTGCAGGGGACGCCGCAGGTAGTCCGGTGGTGAGGCGGGACTGGCCAGGTGGGCCACCGCGTCGACCGGGCCCGGCACGTCGAGTCCTCGGGTGACGTCGCACTCGACGAACCGGAAGGCCGGGTGGCGGGCGGCGTCGCGCAGGTTCTCCAGCCGTCCGGTGGACAGGTCGTCCACGCAGACGACCCGGTCGCCGCGGCGCAGCAGCAGGTCGCACAGGTGGGATCCGAGGAAGCCGGCTCCGCCGGTGATGACGACTCGCATGTTCCTCCTCAGGCTGTCACATCATTGCCTTCATGTTGCCGACACAGTGACTCTCTTGGCAATATGAGAGGTCACAGTTTTGCCCAGAGTGGGCAGGCCGACCGTACGTCCCGTCACCCCGAGCGAACCTGGAGGACCATGTCCGCCATCGACGACAGCTCGCCCGGCGCGGGCCGTGCCCGCGTCCGCGCCTGGGGCGCCGCGGCCTCGGGGCTGGCCCGGGACGGCGCGCTCACCGGCCTGGTCGCGAACACCGCGCTCATCGGCGTCTCGGGCGCCATGATGAGCACCTCGGGCAGCCTGTTCCTGTCCGCGGAGATCGGCGTCGGCCCCTTGCTGATCGGCCTGTTCTTCCTCGGCCGGGGCGTCCTCGGGGTCCTGGCCGGGACGGCCTTCGGCGCGCTCTCCGACCGGATCGGGGACCGGCGGCGGCTGCTCGCCCTGTGCACCCTGCTGTCCGCGGCCGGCGCGTTCGCCCATGCCGTGGTGCGCGACTACTACCTGCTCTTCGCCGTCGGTGCGGTCCTCTTCGCGCTCGGCAGCGCCTGCTTCCCGCAACTGCTCGCCTACACCCGCGAGTTCGCCGGGACCCGGGCCCTGGACCCGGTCTTCTTCAACTCCCTGCTGCGCGCGCTCACCTCGCTGGCCTGGGTCGTCGGCCCGCCGCTCGGCTTCCTGCTGATCGGCACCCACGGCTTCGGCGTCATGTACCTGGTCGTCACCGGCATGTACCTGCTGGCGGCCGCCCTGTGCCTGGGGCTGCTGCCCGAGGGCTCCGGTCCGCGGGCCGCCCGCCCGGCCCAGGGCAGCCCGTTCACCGGGATCACCCGCTCCTCCTGGCTCCTGCTGGTGGCCACCGCCCTGCTGCTGACCGCCAACAGCGTCTACCAGATCGACATCGCGCTGTTCGTCACCGGGCACCTGCGCCTCGGCGCGGGCTTCACGGGGCTGCTGCTGGGTCTCGCCTCCGCGATCGAGATCCCGGTGATGATGTTCCTGGGTGCCCGCGCGGAACGGATCGGCCCGTGGCGGCTGGTGACCTGGGCCGCCGTGGCAGCGACGCTGTTCTTCGCCGCGCTGCCGTCGGCCCACTCCCGGGCCGAGCTGCTCGCCCTGCAGGTCCTGAACGCCTTCTTCATGGCGGTGGTGCTGAGCATCCCGGTGACCATCCTCCAGGAGGCCATGCCCGACCGGATCGGGGCGGCCTCCTCGCTGTTCACGGGGGCGTTCCAGGTGGGGGTGATGCTGGGCGGCGCCACCGCGGGCGTGGTGGTCGCCTGGGCGGGGTACGCCCGGGTGTTCTGGGTGTGCGCCCTGCTCACGGCACTCGCGGCGGCCCTGCTGGCGCTGGGCGGGCGGAGCCGGTCCGGCCGAGGGCCCGCGGGCGCCGTGAGCGGTGGCGCGGTCAGGGGACCGGCTGCGTGATCCGGTTGGAGACGCCGCCGAGGTAGTAGCGGACGGTGGGCTCGCCGGTGGAGACGATGGGCACGCCGTTGTCCTGCAGGGTGCGCAGCAGCAGGTCGTCGGGGGCGGTGTTGGCCGCGTGCTCGGCCTCGGTGAACGTCTCCGGGATGGGCAGCCGCAGCAGCAGTTCCCGGCGCACCAGCCAGACGCTCTGGTCGACCAGGCTGACCGGGTCCTCCGCCCGGATCACGCTGCTGGTGCGGAAGGCCCCGCCGGGCGGACGCGGGTCGGCCCGGTCCAGCAGGATGTTGGTGCCGGGGACGCGGACTCCCTTGTCGCACATGACCTGGTAGATCCGCGCCGCCTCGGCCGGGTCGTCGACCGTGTGCCAGAGCGGGTCGAGGTAGGGGGTGCCGTCGGCGTACCACATGGTCCGGCCGGAGTGGGCGGCCTCGGCGCCGTTCTCCCAGGCGCAGTCGAGCAGACCGCGCAGGTGGTGCGGCTCGTACTCGTTGTCGTCGTCCAGGAACGCGATCCACTCCGCCGCGGCGACCCGGGCCCCGGTGTTGAACAGCCGTGACAGCCGCGGGTAGACCCGGCGCCTGTCCCCGGGCGGCTCGTCGCGCTCGGCCGCCGGACGCGGCACCTGGTGCGGGGTCACCCGCAGCCCGGGGCGGGTCGGGGCGGACCGGACCGCCTCCTCGGTCGCCGGGTCGTCGTCGATGACGACGACGTGCTCGATGGTCCCGTCGAAGTCCTGCCGGTACACGGAGTCCATGGCGCGCCGCAGCAGCTGCGGACGTCCTCGCGTCACCGTGACGACCCCGATCGTGTCGTGGTGCATGCCGATCTCCCCTTCCCTCCGCGGTGGTGCCGGTCGCACCCGATCCAACCAAAGGGTTGCCAATTTAGGCAAGCGATTGACAACATATTGCCATCGGAATCGTCGGGCTCAGAGAGGCGAGTGATGGGTGACCTCAGGTTCAGCGTCGTGATCCCCTACAAGCAGCGCCTGCGCAACTTCCGGGTCGCCCTCGCGGCACTCGCCGAACAGACCCTGCCCGGCACCGAGTTCGAGATCGTCGTCGGTGCCCTGGAGTACACGCGGGAGTACGTCGAGGCCTGCCGGGAGTTCGCCGGCCGGCTGAACATCGTCTCGGTGCTGGTCGACGAGGAGTGGAACCTCTGCCGTGCCCGGAACCTGGCGCTGCGCCAGGTGTCCGGCCAGGTCGTGGTCTTCCTCGACGCCGACCTGGCCCTGCCCCCGGGCTGCCTGGAGTCCCTGTACCACCGCTACTACGCGGACGGGCAGGAGGTCTGCGTGGTCGGCCAGATCGTCGGCCTGGACGGCCGCTCGGACCACGGGGCCGTCACCGCGGACCTCCCCGAGCACCGGCACTACCGGGAACGCCTCGCGGAGCTGGAGGCCGCGCCCGGCGCCCGGCTCGACAAGCGGTGGCGGTTCGACCCGTTCGTGCTGCCGTGGACCGTGATCTGGGGGGCGTTCATCGTGCTGCCCGCGGCGACCGTCCGCCGCCACGGCCTGGACTTCGACGAGAACTTCCGCGGCTGGGGCGGCGAGGACCAGGAGTGGGGCTACCGCGTGCACGCGGCCGGCGTCCCGATCGTCCGGGGCGAGGAGGTGTACGGCCTGCATCTGCCGCACGCCCGGGACGTCTCCGCCAACTTCCGCGAGTTCGGGGCCAACGCGGACTACTTCCTCACCAAATGGCCCACCCTGGACGTCGAGCTGTACCGGGCCTACGACATGTGGGAGGCCAACCTCCGCTACGAGGAGGTCCGCCGGGAGGCCGCCGCGCTCGCCCCGGGCGGGATGCCCGGGGTGGTGCGCGGCACCGCGGGCGGCCGGGACACGCTCGTCGTCGGCGCCGCGCTGGACGGGCGGGGCCGCCGGCTCACGGACCCGGCGCAGGCCGCCCTCTTCGACGAGGGGGCCGCGCTCCAGGTGCTCCCGCTGCTCGGCCTCGCGCTGCCGTTCCCCGACGGGAGCGTCGAGGAGTGCCGGGTGCTGCCCGCCGTCCTGGAGCTGAGCGAGCGCTACCGCGACACCGTGCTGCGCGAGGCCGCCCGCGTGGCCCACCGGGTGGTGGCCCCGACGACACGCGAACGGGTGTGACCCCCCACCGGCCCTGCGGCGCCCGACGAGGGCCCCCGACGGCCGGTGCCCCATGGGGGTACCGGCCGTCGGAGTGTGGTCAGGGAGTGAGGGCGAGGCGTGGCACGCCGGGCGGGTCGAAGCCGAACATCTGGCCGTAGGCGGAGAGTTCGGCGTCGAGACAGGCCACCACCGTCTCCGCCCGGCGGAACCCGTGCCGCTCGCCCTCGAAGGTGAGGTAGGCGTGCGGGACGGCACCCGCACGCACCCGCTCCAGGAAGCGCTCCGCCTGCCGCGGCGGGCAGACCGGGTCCGCCAGGCCCTGCAGAAGGACGAACGGCGCCCGGACCCGGTCCGCCCGGCGCAGCGGTGACACCTCGGCGTAGCGTGCGGCGGCCTGCGGCCAGGGGCCCAGCAGGCTCTCCAGGTACCGCGACTCGAAGTCGTGGGTGCCCCGGTCGCGCCACTCCTCGGGGTCGACCAGCGGGTAGTAGATGCCGGCCACCCGGTAGAGGCCGGGCTCGGCCGCCAGCGACGCCGCAGCCGTCCAGCCGCCCGCGCTGCCGCCCCGGATGCCGATCCGCCGGGGGTCGGCGAGCCCCCGGGCCACCAGTCCGCGGGCCACGGCGGCGCAGTCCGCCACATCCACCACACCCCAGTTGCCGCGCAGCCGCTCCCGGTAGGCACGGCCGAAGCCGGTGGAGCCGCCGTACTGCACGTCGACGACGCCGATTCCGCGGCTGGTGAAGTAGGCGATCTCGTGGTTCACCACCAGTCGGCTGCGGGTGGTGGGCCCACCGTGCGCCTGCACCAGGAACGGCGGCAGCTCGCCCGGCGGGGCGGTGAACCCCGGGTTGTGCGGCGGGTACACGAACGCGTGGACGGTCTCGCCGGCCGGGTTGGTGAAGACCTCGTGGCGGCCCTGCGGCAGCAGGTCCGGGTGCCGGCTCCGCGCGCCGCGCAGCACGTCGAGGCGGGGTGCGCCGCCGGGCGGCCCGGGGTCGACGAGGACCACCGCGGAGCTCAGGTGCGGACCGGCCGCGGTGCCCGCGACCCGGCGGCCGTCGGTGGCCAGCGCCGCCCACTCGGTGTACGGGCCGGGCACGTCGCGCAGCGAGCCGTCGCGATCCAGGACGGCGAGCCGTCGCTCGCTCGTGCCGTGCGCCACGAACAACCGCCCGTCGTCGGCCGGCAGGAACCAGCGGGCGCCGATCCGCCACAGCGGCTCGCCGAACTCCTCCGCCCGGGAGCACAGCGCGCGGCTGTCCCCGGCGGGGCCGATCTCGTGGATGTTCCACCAGCCGTCCGGATCGCTCAGCACGTACAGCGCGCCGGGCCGCTGCGGCACCCACTCCACCTGGCCGACCGCGATCCCCGGGCCGCCCGCGACCCGGCGGGCGGGCCCCAGCGTGCCGTCGGAACGCACCGGGGCGCACATCACGTCCGTGGTGTCCCAGGGCATGTGCGGGTGGTCCCAGCCGATCCAGGCCACCTGGCGGCCGTCCGGCGACACTTTGGGGCCGGTCATGAAGTGGTGCGTGGCGGCCAGCGGGCGCACCGCCGCCGGGTCACCGGCCGCCCGGCCGTCCAGCGGCACCGCCACCAGGTCCCGGCGGACCCGGGTGCCCTCCGGGTCGTCGAGGGTCTCGCGCAGACACCAGACCTCCTCGCCGACGCGGGCGAAGTCGGCGTAGCGCAGCCCCGCGGGGAAACCGGGCGCCGGAGTGAGCGGAACCGGGTCGGCCCCCGGCACCGACCGGTGGACCCGCTGGTCCTCGCCGTGGGTGAAGACGAACCCGGCGGCGGCGTCCGCGCCCAGGGCGAGCCAGGGGCGTCCGCCGTACTCGATGACCCGGGAGCGCACGCTCCAGGCGGCCCCGAGGACGTCGGCGACGGTTCCGTCGGCGGTACGGGCGACCAGCGCGACCCGTCCGTCCTCCCAGGGTCTGGTCTCGGTCCACCACACCTCGTCCCCGACGAAGCCGACCCACTCGGCGGACGCCTCACCGACCGCCACGTCGGCCGCCTCGACCGGGGAGGTCCAGGTTCCGTAGGGGGCGACGGTCGGCGCCGGGGCGACGGCCGATGCGGGGTCACGGTCCACGTTCACGGCAGGGGTTGCCAAGGTTTGCCTCCTTTTTCACGGACTTCCGTGGATCACCTCTTGCCAATATTGCCAATGCTGTGCCAAGAATGGCAATGTCTTGCCAGGGCTGGGAAGGGGCCGACCATGACTTCGACCGCACCGACGTCAGCCGAGCCGTCCGGCCGGACGGGCCCGCGTCCCGCGGGGCCGCGCCGGCTGCGCTCGGCGCTCGCGTTCGAGACGCTCGTGGGCAGCCTCGGCCTGTACAGCGTCATCCCCGTGCTGGGACCGCTGCTCGCCGCCCGCTCCCCGGGCCAGGGCACCGCGGTCGTCGGGATCGGCCTGTTCTGCTACACCGCGTCGGCGGGCCTGTCGGCCACCCTCGCCGCGCACTGGCTGCGGCGGCTCTCCTACGCCCGCGGCATGGTGGCCGCCGTCCTGCTGTCCGCCGCCGCCTTCGGCCTCCTGTCCCGGGCCCGCTCCGACTGGGCCCTGTGCGGCCTGCTGGTGGTGGCCGGATTCGGGGTGAGCGCCCACTTCCTGTACTCGCGGGTGCTCATCGCCGAGGTGATCCGCGACGACATCGGCCGCAACCGCGTCTTCTCGCTGCTCCAGATCGCCGTCAACGCGGCCGCGGCGCTCGGCCCGTTCGTCGCCAACGCTCTCTACTCACCGGCACAGCCGCAGCAGCTGCTCGGGGTCGTGGCCCTGTGCTACGTGGCCGCCGCGGTCGTCATGCTGCCCGGCCTGCCCCGCGGGCAGCGCCCGCCGGCCGCGTCGGGCCGGTGGCCGGTCGGCAGGAAGGTCCTCCGGCAGGTCGTCACCACGCCCGCGATCCGGCGCACGGTCGCCGTCAGCGTTCTCGGCACCTTCGTGTACGCCCAGTTCTACTCGGCCTTCGCCTACTACGTGGCCGAGGACTTCGGCTCGGCGACGCTGCGCTCGTTCCTCCTCGCGGGGCCGGCCTTCTGGATCGTGGTCCTGCAGACCGGGGTGACCGCGGTGATCAGCAGGCTGATGAGGGGCGGCACCACGCCGTTCGCCGTGCTCGGCGGCGCCAACCTGCTCTTCGCCGCCTCCATGACCGCCCTGGGCCTGGACTTCAGTCCGGTCGTCTGCGCGGTCCTCGCGGTCCTGGTGTTCTCCGTCGCCGAGATGGTGTTCGGCCCCATGGTGAGCACCGCGTACGCCGGGCTGCCCGTCGAGTCCAGCCTGGAGGCGTTCAACCTGCGCCAGGTGTGCTGGTCCTTCGGGGAGGCGCTCGGCGCGTTCGCGGGCGGCGCGCTCTTCGTCGCGCTGCACGACCAGGGGCGCGGCCACCTGTACTGGCAGGCACTCGCCGTCGTCACTCTGGCCGTCACCTGCCTGCTCCTCATCCTCGCCCGGCGCACCGACGCCCCACGGGCCCAGGAAGTCGCCGGGGCCCCAGGGGCCGGAGAGGTCTCCGACGTTCCACCTCCCGAGGAGGTCTCCGACGTTCCACAGCCCCAGGAGGTGTCCGGCGCCCCACGGTCCCAGGGCGTCACCGACATGCCCTGAGGCCCACCGCAGTCCTCGCTCTCTCCCCGATCGACGCTCAGCAAGGAGTACCGATGACCACCTCGCTCCAGACCGACCTGCTGTCCGGCCCGCCGGCGTCCGCCGCGGTGCCGCCGGACGCGACGCGGGACCCGGGCCACGGCATCCCCCTGCCCCGCGACGGCTGGGAGCCGGTGCACGAACGCGTGGCACGCTTCGCCCGGATCACACCGGCCGCCCCGGCGGTGAGCGGCGCCGACGGCACCGTCGGCTACCGCGAGCTCCACGCCTGGGCGGGCCGGATCGCCGACCGGCTCGCCGAGGCCGGCGTGGGCCGCGGCAGCCGCGTCGGCATCCTGGTCCCGGCGTCCACCGCGATGGTGGCCACGGTGCTCGGCGTACTGCGCTCCGAGGCGGCGTACGTTCCCGTGGACCCGGCCCATCCCGACCGCAGGGTCGCCGAGGTGCTGGCCGACGCCCGGGTCGCCGCGGTCGTGGTGACCGCGGCCACGGCGGACCGCGTCACCGGCCTCGGCCTGCCCGTGGTCCGGCTGGAGGACACGGTGGCCCCCACCGGGAACCGGACAGCTGACGACGGCGAGGGCGGCGGGGCGAGCGGCGACGACACCGAGGACACCGACGAGGAGCCCGCCCCCGCCGCCGGGGCGAGCCGCCACGCAACCGCCGCCGCGGGCGACCACCCGGCCTACCTGATCTACACCTCCGGCAGCACCGGCGAGCCGAAGGGCGTCGAGGTCGGGCACCGGCAGCTCGCCGCCTCCACCCTGGCCCGGCGCATGGTCTACCCGGGCAGCCCGGTCTTCCTGCTCGTCTCGCCGCTCGCCTTCGACTCCTCCGTGGCGGGCCTGTGGGGCACCCTCACGGCCGGCGGCCACCTGGTCGTCGCCACCGCCGACGAGGTACGTGACCCCGCGCGGCTGCTCGACCTGATCGAGGAGCACGGGGTGACCAGACTCCTGTGCGTGCCCTCCCTGTACGCCGTGCTGCTGGACGCCGCCGAGCGCCTGGGGACCCATCGGATCACCACCCTGGACACCGTGATCACGGCGGGCGAGCCGCTCCCCGCCCCCCTGATGCGGCGCCATTTCGCCCTGCACACCGGCCGGGTGGCCCTGGTCAACGAGTACGGGCCGACCGAGACCACGGTCTGGGCGAGCTTCCGCCGCTACCTCGCCCCGGGCCCGGTCTCCATCGGCGGCCCCGTGCCCGGCGTCCGGCTGTACGTGCTCGACGACCGGCTGCGCCCGGTGCCGCGCGGCACCGAGGGTGAGCTGTTCATCGGCGGCGCGGGAGTGGGCAACGGCTACTTCGGGCGCCCCGAGGCCACGGCGCGCGCCTTTGTGGACGATCCGTTCGACGCGGCGCCCGATGCGCGGATGTACCGGACGGGGGACCTGGTCCGGTGGCGCGACGACGGCACGCTCGACTTCCTCGGCCGCCGCGACCACCAGGTCAAGGTCCGCGGCCACCGGATCGAACTCGGTGCGGTGGAAGCGGCGTTGTGCGAGCTGCCCGAGGTGCGCGAAGCCGTCGTCGTGCCCGACGGCACCGGCACCGCCCTGACCGGGTTCGTGCTCGCGCCCGCGCTGCCCGTGGGCCGGGACCTGCGGGCGGAGCTGGCCCGGACGCTGCCGGCGCCGATGGTGCCCGCCCGGATCGAGGTGCTCGACACCTTCCCGCGCACCGTGAACGGCAAGGCCGACCGCACGGCGTTGCGCTCCCGCGCCGAGCAGCCGCACACCCCGCCCCGCCCCGCGCCCCCCGCCTCGGGTACGGCGCCCGTCTCAGCTGCGGCGCCCACCTCGGCCGCCCCGGCGGCGAACGGCACCGGCACGGTCGTTGTTTCACGTGAAACAGCGACCGGTGCCGCCGCCGGCCCCACGGCCGCGGTCGCGGCGGCTTGGGCCGAGGTGCTGAAGGTCGCGGATGTCCCCGTCGACATCAACTTCTTCGACCTGGGCGGCCATTCACTGGCGATGTTCCAGCTCCAGGACGCCCTGGAGCGGCACACCGGCAGCCGCCCCGCGATCGTCGCACTCTTCCGCCACACGACCGTCGCCGCCCAGGCGGCTCTCATCCGCGACGGCGGCGCGGACGCCAACGACGCCGAGGCCGACGCCCGTCGCGCCGCCGCCCGCCGCGCCCGCGCCCTGCGGGCCCGCCGCCACCATGCCTCCGAGGAGCCGGCGAAATGACCTCCACCCAGACCCCGCCCACCCCGCGGACCGGGGCCCGTTGGCTGCACTGCCCGTTGCCGCTGCCCGACCCGCCGCGCCGACTGGTGTGCTTCCCGCACGCCGGGGGATCGGCCGCCTTCTTCCGGGAGTGGGGAGAGCAGTTGCCCGGCATCGAGGTGCACGCGGTGCGTTACCCGGGCCGCGCCGAGCGGATCGCGGAGCCCGCTGCCACCGATCTGCGGCAGCTGGCCCATGCGATCGCGGACGTCCTGGAACCCCTCGCCGACCGGCCGCTGCTCCTGTTCGGCCACAGCATGGGCGCGGTGGTGGCCCTGGAGACGGCCCGCTGCCTGGAGCGGCGCGGCATCCACCCGGCACACCTGGTGGCGTCCGGCTCCCGTGACGCCCCCTACCCCGGCCCCGAGGAACTGACCGAACCTGACGAGGACGACGCCACCGTGGTCGCCCGGCTGCTCGCCCTCGGCGGGACCGATCCGGCGCTCGCGGCAGACCCCGAGTTCCAGCAGCTGGTCGTGCCGTACGTCCGTGACGACGGCCGGATGTTCCACGGCTACTCCCCGCGCCCCGACGACGAGCCGCTGCGCTGCCCCGTGACGACGATCGCCGGGGACGTCGACGAGGACGCAGACCGCCGCCCCTGGCACGAACTGACCGTCGGCCCGCACCGCGAACACATCGTCACCGGCGACCACTTCTACCTCGTACCGCGCCCGCCCTTCAGCCTGCTCCAGGCCCTGTGACCTCAGCACACCCCATCTCGTACAGCGCATGCCGATCCGCCCCCTGCCGACCGCACGGAGGAGGACTCCCATGGCTATGCACCAGCCGAGGGACACCCAACCCCGCCCGTACCTCATCAGCGTCGTCCTGCCCTGCTTCAACGAGGAACAGGTGCTGGAGCAGACCCACGAACGCGTCACCCGCGCCCTGCGTGACCTGCCTTACGAGATCGTCTACGTCGACGACGGAAGCGCCGACAGCACGTGGACGCTCATCGAGAAACTGATCGCGGACACCCCCGCGGGATCCGGGTCCGCCCGGGTCCGTGGGGTCCGTCTCAGCCGCAACTTCGGTCATCAGGCGGCCTGTCTGGCCGGCCTCGCCGAGGCCGGCGGGGACGCCGTCGTCCTGATGGACGCGGACCTGCAGGATCCTCCCGAGCTCATCCCGAGGATGGCGGAGGAGTGGTTCAAGGGCTGGCCGGTGGTGTCCGCCCGCCGTGCCACCCGGCACGGCGAGACCCGCCGCAAGAAAGCCACGGCGTACCTGTACTACCGCCTGCTGTCCCGGATCACCGACCAGCCCGTCGCCCTGGACACCGGCGACTTCCGCCTCCTCGACCGCAGAGTCGTCGACTTCGTCACCTCGCTCGGTGAGAAGGAGCTGTTCCTGCGCGGTGCGATCAGCTGGACCGGATTCCCCGAGACCAGCATCACCTATGAGCGCGACCCCCGGGCCGCGGGCACCACCAAGTACACGCTGCGCAAGATGCTGGCGCTCTCCCGCACCGGCGTGCTGTCCGGCGCCGCCGCGATGCCGCTGCGCATCCCCACCTACCTGGGGGTGGCCGCCCTGCTCGGCGCAGGCGGTCTCGGGGTGGCACGGCGCAGCGCCCGGGAGGCGGCCCCGCTCGGCGCGTTCGCGGCGCAGTCCCTGGCCTGCGGCGTGCTGGGCGAGTACCTGCTCGGCGTCTTCCGCCAGGTGCAGGGCCGGCCGCCCTACCTCGTCCTGGAGCAGATCGGCTCGGACCGGGAGCTGGGCCGGACCCCGCGCCGCGACCCGGCCCCGGTCCACCTCCCTGTCCTCGAATCCACCCGCACCGGCGCCCCCGGACCCGTCCCCGTCGAGGAGTGCTCATGACCACGCACGACATCACAGCGCCGGACGCCATCGTGGTGGGCGGCGGCTTCACCGGACTCGCCGCCGCACTGGAGCTGGCCGAACGCGGCCACCGGGTGACGGTCCTGGAGAAGGAGTCCGAACCGGGTGGCCTGGCCCGCAGCTTCGACGTCGGCGGCGGCCGACGTGTCGAGCGCTTCTACCACCACTGGTTCGACTCCGACGCGGAGATCCTCGGCCTGTGCGACCGGCTGGGCATCGCGGACGCGGTCCAGCCCCACCTCACCCGCACCGGCCTGTACTACGCCAACTCCGTCTACCGTCTCTCCCAGCCCCTGGACCTGCTGCGCTTCGCCCCGCTGCCGCTGCTGGACCGGCTGCGGCTCGGCATCATGGCGCTGCGGGCCGGACGGGTCGACGACTGGCGCTCCCTGGAACACCTCACGGCCCGGGAATGGCTGGTGTCACTGGGAGGACGCCGGGTCTACGACGTCGTGTGGCGGCCCCTGCTGGAGGGAAAGTTCGGCCAGTACGCCGACGAGGTCGGCGCCACCTGGATGTGGACCAAACTCCATCTGCGCGGCGGCAGCCGCACCAGGTCCGGCAGCGAGATCCTGTACTACCTGCGGGGCGGCAGCGAGACGCTGGTCACCGCGCTGCACAAGCGGCTGACCGAACTGGGCGCTGAGATCCGCACCGACACCGCCGTCGCCTCGGTGGAGACCGACGCCACCGGCGTCACCGGCGTGCGCACCGGCACCGGCGAGCTGCTGGCCGCCCGGCAGGTGCTGCTCACCAACGCCCCCGCCCAGGCCGCGGAGCTGCTCGGCGCCTCCGCCCACCCCGCGGCCCCGGCCCTGGTCCGCCGGTTGCGCGGGATCCGCTACCTGGCCAACGTCTGCCTGGTGCTTGAGAACAATCGCAGGCTCTCCGACACCTACTGGCTCAACGTCAACGACCCCTCGTTCCCCTACGTCGGCGTGATCGAGCACACCAACATGGACGCCCCGGAGAACTACGCGGGCCGTCACCTGGTCTACCTGTCCAAGTACCTGCCGGCCGACGCCGAGCTGTACCGGATGAGCGACGCGGAGGTCTTCGCCTACAGCCTCCCGCACCTGCGCAGGATGTTCCCCGGCTTCGACCGCTCCTGGGTCGAGGACTTCCACGTGTGGCGCGCCGAGTACGCCCAGCCCGTCATCACCCCGTACTACACCCGGGACATGCCCGCCCTGCGGACCGAGGTGAGCGGACTGTACGTGGCCAGCATGGCCCAGGTGTTCCCCGAGGACCGCGGCACCAACTACGCGGTGCGCGAGGGGCGCCGGGCCGGCCGGCTGATCGCCGACCGGCTGCGCACCCAGGAGGCCTCCCATGCCTGAGCTGCTCACCCTCGACCAGGCCGAACACCTCGGCATCGACCAGGTCCACGACCTGTACGGCCGCTACGTCAGCCGCAGCCAGGTCTCCCTGATCGGTACCTTCGGCTTCGGCCGGGACCTCGTCGACAGCGCCGAGGGCGCCTGGATCCGGCTGCGCGACGGACGCCGGATCCTGGACTTCACCGGCGGCGTCGGCGTCCTCAACCACGGCCACAACCACCCCCGGATCCTGCGCGCCCGCGACCGCTTCCGCGAGGGCCGCCGCATGGAGGTCCACAAGAACTACCTGTCCCCCTACGTCGCCGCCCTCAGCCACAACCTGGCCGCCCTGCTCCCGGGCGACCTGAACGTCTCGTACTTCCCGAACTCGGGCGCCGAGGCCGTCGAGGGGGCCGTCAAACTGGCGTACAAGTACCACGGCGGCCGGCGCGGCACCGTCCTGCACACCGACATCGCCTTCCACGGCAAGCTGCTCGGCGCGGGCAGCCTCACCGCCTCTCCGGAGATCCACTTCGCCTACCCCCGGCTGCCCGGCACCGACGCCTTCGCCTACGGGGACCTGGAGTCCTTCCGGCTGGCGCTGGAGCGGCACACCGACAGCCGTGGCCGCAGCGACGTCTACGCGGTGGTGCTGGAGCCGTTCAGCGCCTCCAGCCTGCGCGAGTGCTCCGCCGAGTTCCTGCACGAGGTACGCCGGCTGTGCACCGAGCGGGACATCGTGCTGGTCTTCGACGAGGTGTACACGGGCTGGGGCAAGACCGGCGAGCTCTTCCACTTCATGCACCACCCCGGCCTGGTCCCCGACGTGGTGACGACGTCGAAGTCGTTCGGCGGCGGCAAGTCCTCCATCTCCGGCTACGTCGCCCGGGAACCGGTCTTCCGCAAGGCGTACGACAACCTGCGCGACGCCACCCTGCACAGCACCACGTACTACGGCTTCGGCGAGGAGACGGCCACCGCGCTGGAGGCCGTCACGGTCGCCGTCGAGGAGGACTTCCCGGGGCGGGCCCGCAAGCTCGGGGAGATCCTCGGCCCCGGTCTGGCCCAGCTCGCCGCCCGCTACCCCAAGCTGGTCGCGGGCACCGCGGGCCGGGGCGCGCTGCACGGCCTGTACCTGCGTCCCGGCCCCAGCCTGCCGGCGGCCGTCCGCGATCTCGTCCCGCACCAGCTCGCCAAGGACCCGCAGGCGTTCGCCAAGGTGCTCACCGGCGCGGTGATATCCGCGCTCTACCGCGACCACGGCATCCTCACCTTCTTCGGTTCCAACCAGCACATCGCGCTGATCGCCTCGCCTCCGCTGGTGGCGGGGGAGGAGGAGGCCCAGCTCTTCCTCGCCGCGCTCGACAGCGTGCTCGGCAAGGGCGCGCCCCGGCTGCTCGCGGACTTCGTGCGGGAGCGGGCGACGGCCACCCGGGGCACCCGATGAGCCCCCGCGCGCTGCGCGCCGCCCTGCACGCCAGCGGCCTGCGCTCGTACTGGCTGCGGCAGTACCCCTGCCTGCGCGAACCGGCGGCACGGGCGGCGGCCGAGACCCACCTCCTGGACACCCTGCGGACGCTGCCGCTCACCCACCGCGCCGGCTACACGGCCGTCCTGCGGGCGCTGCCGCTGGCCTACCGGCTGGCGTCCGGCGGGCGGTCGCTGCGCGGGGCGACAGCCGAGGAGGGCCGCCGGGGCATGCGGGCGCTCGCCGCGCTGCCCGGCTTCAGCGAGGTGGTGCGGTCGAGCACGGCGCTCGCCCTGCTGGGCGCCTTCGACGGCCGTACCGGGGCGGGGGACCCGCGATGAGGCGGCGGCGCACCCTCGACACGGACGTGCTCGTCATCGGCTCGGGCGCCGGCGGCAGCGTGGCCGCCCTCGAACTTGCCTCGGCCGGACGGCAGGTGACGGTCCTGGAGGAGGGCCCGCGGGCCTCCACCGCACGCCTCGCGGCGGCCAGCCCGGCCGAGAGCATGCGCACCCTGTACCGCAACGGCGGGCTGACCCCGGTCTTCGGCACCCCCACCATCGCCTACGGCGAGGGCCGGGCCGTCGGCGGCACCACCCTCGTCAACGGCGGGCTGCTGTGGGAGCCGCCGTCCACGCTGCTGGCCCGCTGGGCCGCCGTCGCGGGCATCGACGGCTACCGCGCCGCGGACCTCGCCCCCCATCTGAAGACGGTCGGCGACCGCCTCGGCACCATCGCGCAGGGCCATGGCGGCGCCGCCGACAACCGCGACTCCCGCCTGCTGGCCGCGGGCGCCGACCTCCTCGGCTGGCGCTGGCAGCACGCCCACCGCGTGGTGCGTGGCTGCGCGCACCGCAACCGCTGCACCACCGGCTGCACCACCGGCGCCAAGCAGAGCATGGCCGTCAGCTACCTCCCCCGGGCCGAGCGGCTGGGCGCGCGTATCCACCCCGACACCCGGGTCCTGCGCCTCCTGCACGACGGCTCCACCGTGCGCGGCGTCCTCGCCGTCGGCCCGGACGGGGAGCGCACCGTCCACCGGGCCCGCGCGGTCTTCCTCGCCGCCGGACCGCTGGGGACGCCGGCCCTGCTGCAGCGCAGCGGCATCCAGCCGCGGCGCGCCGGACGCGAACTGGCCCTGCACGTCAACCTGCGGACGGTGGCCCGCTTCCGCGAGGAGGTGACAGCGGACCGCGGCACCATCTTCACCGCGCAGCTGCAGGAGTTCGGCGACCGCGGCGTGCTGATGATGCCGTCCAACCTGTCGCGCGGCGCGCTCGCCGCCGCGCTGGCCGGCCGCTCCCCCACGGACGTCGAACGGCTCCTGGCCGACTACGACCGGCTGGGCGTCTACACGACCCAGGTCCGCCTGCAGGGCACGGCGACGGTGCGGGCACTGCCGGGCGGGGGACTGCTGGTGCGGCACGGTATGACGGCGGTGGACCACGGCGCGCTGCGCGAGGCCTTCCGGATCAGCGCGCGCCTGCTGTTCGCCGCGGGTGCCGAACAGCTGACACCGCCCGTGTCCTCGGCGGCGCCGCTCGGCAGCCTCGCCGAGGCGGAGGAGTTCTGCCGCCGGGTGCGGCCCGGCGACTGGGAGCTGGTGTCGGTGCACGGCATGGCGTCGGCGCGGATGGCGGCCCCGGACCGCGGCGGGGTGTGCGACGCGTGGGGCAGGCCGTACGGCTTCGAGGGGCTGCGGGTGTGCGACGCCAGCGTCCTGCCGGGCGTCACCGGCATCAGCCCGCAGGGCACGATCATGGCCTTCGCCCACGAGATCGTCGCCCGCTTCAACAACAGGGAGAAAAAAGTCACATGACGGAGCATCAGCAAACGGCGGAGCCGCGGTCCGGGCACGCGCGCCCGCCCGCCCCGGTCGCCAGCGGGCGGGTCCGGATGTTCAGCACCCCCGCCCTCGTCGCCTCCTGCGTGGGCTTCGCCCTGATCGGCTCACTGCAGTCCTTCTACGGCCCCTCGATCCCGGCGCTGCGCACCGAGTTCGGCCTGTCCCCAGCCGCCGCCGGGGTCGGCCTGACCGCCCACTTCATCGGCGGGGTGGGCGGGGTGCTGCTCTTCAACCGGGTGCACGCACACGTCGGCAACCGCACCCTGCTGGGCGTCTCCTACGCCCTCATGGCGCTCGGCTCGGCGGGCTTCGCGCTGGCCCCGACCTGGCCGCTGGCGCTGGTCGCCGCGTTCTTTGCGGGGCTCGGCTTCGGCGGCATCGACTACGGCCTCAACCAGCTGTTCGCCGTCGGCTTCGGCGACCGCTCCACCGCGATGCTCAACGTCCTCAACGCGTTCTTCGGCATCGGCGCGGTCGCCGGCCCCGCGCTGATCGGTGTCCTGGGCGCGGACCACTACAGCGTCGTCTTCGCCGGCTGCGGAGTGGTGTCGGCGCTGCTCCTGCTGTTCCTGCGCGGCGTCGGCGACACCAGCCCGCACCCCGAGGCACCGGCCGACCAGGCACAGGGCACCGCCCCCGCGTCGGCCCGTACCCGGGCCTGGCTGGTCATGACCGCGTTCGTCGTCCTCTATGTGCTGCACGTGGGTGTGGAGGCGGGCGTCGGCGGCTGGGAACCCACCCACCTGGAGACCGTCGGCTACGGCTCGGCCTTCGCCGCCTCCGCCACCTCCGTCTTCTGGCTGATGATGACGGTGGGCCGCTTCCTGGTGGTGCCCCTCACCCTGCGCCTGCCGGAACACGTCATCGTGAAGGTCAGCTGCGCGGGAATGGCGGTGTGCCTGGCCGCCGCCTCCGTCCCCGCCGTCGCCCCGTTCATGTACGCGGGCGTCGGCCTGTTCATCGCCCCGATCTTCCCCACCGGCCTGCCCTGGCTCACCCGCACCGTGCCCCTCGCCCGCAGCGCCGGCGCCCATGTGATCGCCGCCTCCATGCTGGGCGGCGTCGCCGCGGGCCCGGCTCTGGGGGCGATGATCCAGTGGGCCGGAGCGCGCTCGGTACCGCTGGTGCTGTGCGTCATCGCGGTGTGCTGCCTGGGCACGTCGGCCTGGATAGACCGGGCCACCCGGAGCGGCTCCCCGGCCTGATCACTGACCTGCCCCCTCGTGCCCGCCGTGGCGGGCACGAGAGGGCACCGCGGGACATGGGCCACGGCCGGCGACGCGAAAAGGCCCACCGTTTCCACGGTGGGCCTTCGCCTCTGCCTGCCTGTGGGGCACCGACGGAACTCGCCGCTCAGCCGGGTTGCCGGGTCTCCCGAAGAAGGCTTGTGCACCCAGCCGCGGCCGGTGCCGGTCCGCTATCGGGTTCTCTTCGGCCTGCGCACCACTATCGCGATGGCTGCCCCGAGGAGAATTCCGGGGACGACCAGGATGCCGAGCGACACTTTCGGCATCACGAGGTGAGCCACATAGATGCTGCTCACGCCCGCGACGGCAGCGATGACGGACCCGACACGGTCGGGTTCACGCTCCGGTGAGCGCATGTGTGCCACCCTTTTCATCCCCATCGGTAACTGCCCATTCCGGCCGCGCAGCCGAAGCCGCCGGTGACCCCGGCCAAGCCCCAGTCGACCGGCCCGGACCAGAAGCCATACGCGATGACCGGCCCAGCTCCGGCGCCGCCCCACCATGCGCACTGTCTGACGTAGTGATTGCGCGACACGCGGCCGCCCCAGCTCCGGAAAGCGTAATAGGTGACGCGCACCACGCGGTGACGTCTCCCCCAGTTACTGAGCCGACGGTGCGCTTGCCGATAGTAACGGTGCCAGTGCCACCACTTTCCGTCGAGGTCGTAGTGGTTGATCGGGTCACCGTTGCAGTAGTCGTAGGCGTTGGCGCTGCCGCCGGGGACAGGGTCGACGGACAGGAATCGTCCGGTGGCGGGGTTGTAGAGGCGCACGCCCATGAGGGTGAGGCCGGTGACGGTCTCGCTGGACCGCTGTCTGCCGCCGAGCCATCCGTAGCGGGTGGCGTTCTGGCCGGTGCGGGGGTTTCCGTACTCGTCGAAGTCGAGAACCGTGGGTGCGACCGAGGTGTCGGTGGGCAGTTGCAGGGCGGTGTCGCCGTGCAGGTCGGCCAGCTGAAGGACGGTGTCGCCGGTCTTGCTGGTGGTGGCGGAGAGGTTGCCGTCGAGGCCGTCGACACTGCGGGTCAACGCTCCGGTGGCCGTGTCTTCGACGGTCCAGCGGGGGTTGTCGCTGTCGGAGTCGTAGTGGTTGAGCTTGGACGCGGTCTGTGTCCAACTGCCGGAGGCGTTGCTCTCGGTGGTGTAACCGCGACGCCGCAGTGCTGAGTCCAGGGTCCAGGTCTGGCGCTGGTTTCCGGCGGTCTGCTGCTGGACGAGGTCGTTGGTGTAGTAGCTGATGGCCGAGCCGGGCAGGGCGGTGGTACGGCCGAAGGCGTCGTAGGTGTAGGCGCTGTTCACGAGCCGGTCGGCGGTGTCGTAGGAGTTGGACGTGGTGGTGGCTCCGCTGGTGGTGCAGTCCTGACCGACGTCGGCGGCGGAGGTGGCCAGGCTCTTGCGGTTGGTGTTCTTGTCGAACGTGTAGGTGCGGGTGGTGCAGATCGCGTCCGGCGTCGTGTCCTGCGCCTGGGTCAGGCGTCCGGCCTGGTCATAGGCGTAGACCTGGGAGGCGGTGACCCCGGGGGTGCCGGTGTGGGTGGCCCACTGCCCGTGGACGGTGGCGGTGATGCTGTCGGAGAGCAGGACGGTGCCGTCGCTGTCACGGGTGTAGGTGCGACTGCTGGCGGTGCCGTCGGGGTCCTGGTCCTCGACCATGGTGTAGCCGCCGGGCAGGGTCTGCTTGTTCAGTTCGCCATCGGCGTCGTAGCGCGCCGAAGGTGCCGGCTACGGAGTCGGTCATCGACGTGGCGAGTCCGCGGGGGTCGATAGCGGTGTCGTAGGTGTAGGTGGTGGTCGACGGCACGTCGATCGTGATCGATTCCCACGGCGCAGGTGGGTACAGGCCTGGATCACGGCCAGGGACTGCTGCGGAAGTGGGTAGTGAGACTCTCCTGGGTACGGAGCTGGATGAGCCTTCAATGTTCGGTCCGCCCCGGCCGGGCGGTCCTTCGCCAATCCGGCGACATCACGCGGGCCACTGCCGTGGACACTCGACAACTACGACGCCGAGATGCGTACATCCAACGAGTAATCCAGCAGCAAGGCGACCCGTCGGCGGTAGCGGCATCACCGGGCCACGTACGCGCCGTACTGGTCAGCGAGGACGTTCACGGCCGCCGAGCCGCCGTTGTAGATGTCGACGTACCCGTCCGAGCCGACCGGGGGCATGATCTCGTTCGGTGTCGTCCGCCCGGTGCCGTAGTCCACGCTCGCTGTACCCGGCCGGGTGGTTCCGTCGGCCCAGGCTGTCAGGTAGCCGCCGGTGGCGGGGCTGACGGCGGTCAGCACCAGGTCGGCGGCCGTGGCGCCGGACGACGGGATGCCGTGGATGCCGCTGAACCTGAACTTCAGCGTCTGGTGCGCCCCGAGCTTGGCGATGCGGCCACCGGTGCCGGTGCCGTTCCGGGTGTCGAGGATCCGGGTGGGCGTGGACGGCAGGTAGACCGAACCGGTGCCTGTCGCGTCGACGTAGCCGAAGACGTCGGTGACCATCTGCACGGAGCCGCTGCTGTTGTTGTGCAGCACGACCTTGCCGTCGGCGAGCGGCACGACGGTCGTGTTCGACACCGTCTGCCCCTTGGTCCAGTAGGACGTGGTGACGGCCGAGTCCGCGATGCCGTGCGAGGTGACGGTGAGCGACCCGGACGCCTGGGCGCTCGTCGTCTGGATGTCGAGGACGACGGCCGCCGCGTCCGCCGGGATGCCGTGGGTCCCGGCGACTCTGACTGTGATCGACTTCCCGGTTGTCACCGGGCTGGTGACGCCGCCCGTGCCGTTCCGTGTGTCGAGCATGCGGACGGGGGTGACGGGCACGTAGGTGTGTCCGTACTGGGCGTGGCTGAAGATCCCGGCGGTGATGACCTTCACGCTGATGGAGGCTGCGCTGCCGTTGTAGAGGTACACGTCCCCGGAGGGGCTTGTCCTGACCGTCATGCCGTTCTCGGTGGTCTGGTGTGCGGCGAAGTTCAGAGCTGAGACGGCCGGCCGTGCCGTGCCGTACGGATAGAGGGTCAGATAACCGCCCGCGGTGCCGCCGGTGACCGTGACCCTCAGGGCGGCGGCGTCGATGCCGTTCGAATCGGTGTGCAGGGTGCTGCTGGTGAGGTCGAGGAGGCCATGGGCCTTGACAGTGCCCTGGTAGTCGTACTCCGGCCGCGTCAGCGGCGTGTAGGAGTCGGCCGGCCGGAAGGTGGCGGTGGCGGTGGCGCTGCGCCCGAAGATGTCGGTCTGCGTCAGCGCCAGCGTGTAGCTGCGGAACGGCTCGTAGTCATGCCCCGAGGCTCCCGCGGTGACGGGCACGCTGCTGGATGAGCCGTCGCCCCAGGAGATCGTGCGTGAGGCGAGCTCCCAGTTGTCCGAGTGGTCGAGCGTCAGGGAGGCGGTTCCCGCGTCGACGGTGCCCTGGGCGATCTCCGGGCTCACGGCCAAGGACGTGGCCGGGGGCGTCGCCGTACCGACGGTGACCTTCACCGTCCGGGTCGCGCTGGACCCGTTGGCGTCGGTGACGGTGACCTTCTCCGCGTAGACGCCGGGGGTGGTGTACGTGTGCGTGACGGTCCCGGAGGCGCCCGTGACGGCCGGGCTGCCGTCGCCGAAGTCCACCGTGTACGTCAGCGGCAGACCCCAGGAGCCGGGCTTCGCGCTGCCCGGCGTCACCGACACGTTGAGCGGGCCGACACCGCTGGACGGCGTGGCCCCGCCGAGCGCGGAGAGGGTGTCCTGCCGCTCGAAGGCCCCGCGGTCGTACGTCGCGTGGGCGCCGGTGCCGGTGTCCGCGACGAGGGGGTCGTCGACCCGGGGCGCGCCGTTCACGTCGGTGGCCGGTTCGCCTGGCGCATCGGCGTCGGCCGAGTCGATCACCGGGGAGTTCTCGTCCGTGGCGTCCGGGTGTGCGTAGCCGACGTGGTCGAGGTCGTGGGCGCCCTGGCCGGTGGCCGCGGTGAAGGCGGCGGCCGTGGTGTAGCCGGTGCCGCCCCAGGAGTACTCGGTCCGGCCGTTGCCGGGCGCGAAGGCGTTGTAGTCGGCGGTCACGGAGGCCGCCGAGTCGGCGGCGGCGGAGAACACGGGGGCCGTCGGGGCGAGACAGACGGTGCCGTGCCCGGCGCCCGTGAAGACGTTGTTCTCCACCGTGGCGGAGGAGCCGCCGTCGATGGTGAGGGCCGGCCCGCATGCGTCGTCGAGTGTGTTGCCCGTCAGATCCGCGGTGGCGGTGCCGCTGACCGCGATCTCGGCGTACCTGCTGCCTTCGAGCTCGTTGGTCGTCACGGTGACGTCGTGCGCGCCGGACGCGACCTGGACGGCGTTCCCGTGGCTGTCGTAGATCCGGCTGCGGGAGACGGTGACGTCCGACGAGGCGCCGTCGACGGAGATCCCGTCGGTGGCCGCGGTCGCGTCCTGGGGGCCCTGCTGGGCGATGTGCAGACGGTCGAGCACCACGTCCTGCGAGCCCTTGACGTCAACGGCGTCGGTCGTGCTGTGGTCCAGCAGGAGGTAGGAGACGCGGACATCGTGCACGCCCGACAGGGTGATCGTTCCGCCCAGGGGCGGCGGCAGGATTTCGGCGGCCGGGGTGCCGATGGGGTCGGAGGTGACGCCTTGGAAGGTGATCGGCGCGGCGGAAGTGCCGGACCGGGTGATGGTCACCCTCCCGCCGTAGCGCGGGGGGCCGACGATGTCGACCGTCTGGCCCGGCACTACCACGCCGGCGGCGGCCTGCACCGAGCAGAACGGCACGTCCTGCGTGCCCGGGCCCGTGTCGCTGCACCAGTCGACGTCCTGCACGTACAACGTCCCGGGCTGCCCGGTGTCCGCCGCAGCGGCCGGCACCCCGGCCGGAGCGCTCACGACGACCAGCGTGCTCGCGGCCAAGGCGACGAAGCGTGACGAGCCCACCATTCCCCCAAAAGATCAGATGCTCTGGCGCGCAGTCTGGCACCGGCACCACAAAGAGGGGGTCTTGCGTTGCCCTTGATCCTCCATCCGTTTGAACGTGTTCGGTCAGGCCGCCCCTGGCACGGAAGACCGCTGCAGGCACCGCTCGAGTACCGCCCGCTCCATGACCTGACCCATGACGGCGTGCCGAAAGCGGGGCGGTCAGCAGTGCGACGGTGTCGTCGAGGATCTATCGGTGCCCGACTCCATGCGCCCGCCTCCGCCGCCCGCCAAAGGGGGCGATGCCAAGGCGTCTCCGGGCAAGAAGAAGACCTCGCTCAAGAGGAAGCACCTCTTCGGCTACGACGCCCACCTCATCGTGGCGAAGAGCGGGCTACCGCACAGGTGAGGCGTCGAGCAGCGCGAGGGCGTTGTGGACGCTCTGGTCGAGGACGTCGTCTGCGAGCTTGGGGTCGGCCAGGGCGCGGGAGAGCTGCAGCGTCCCGACCATCATGGCGAAGACGCTGAGCGCCTGCGCGCGTGCCGAGGGCGGGTTGTCGGGTGCCAGACGGGCTGCGATGTCGTCGATGACGGTCAGCAGGCCGTCGGTGAACGCCTGCTTGGTCGCGTCCGTGCAGCGTCCGATCTCGTCGAGCAGGGCGGCGGTGGGGCAGCCGTTCTCGGGGTCGTCGCGATGTCCGGGGGACAGGTACGCGCGGACGAACTGTTCGAGCCCGGCGCGGCCGTGCGCCAGCGTTTCAAGGCCGGCGTTCTGCATGCCCAGCTGGTCGGCGACGGCGTTCGCGACGAGGTCCTCCTTGGAGGCGAAGTGGGCGTAGAAGGCGCCGTTGGTCAGCCCCGCGTCCGCCATCAGCGTTGAGACTCCGGAACCGTCGATGCCGTCCTTCTTGAACCGGCGGCCGGCCGCTTCGATGATCCGCTGCCGCGTCGCCTGCTTGTGGTCTTTCGTGTAGCGCGCCACGCACTCCTCCTCGTCGCTCCGGCCGGGAGGCAGGCTTGCCGCCTGCCGACTCCCATCCTAGAGTAATTGCATTACGGTCATAATCCAATTGCTCAGGAGGCCCCAGCATGACCACGAACCGGCCGGTAGCACTCGTGACCGGAGCATCGTCAGGCATCGGCAAGGCGGCCGCGCTCGCGCTCGTCGACGCAGGATTCGAGGTCGTCGGAACGAGCCGCAAAGCCTCCGGGGATGCCCGCCGCGACGGCGTGACGTTCCTCGACCTCGACGTGGCCAGCGACACGTCGGTCGCCGACGCGGTCGACCGCGTGATCGAGAAGTTCGGGCGGATCGACGTCCTGGTCAACAACGCCGGCATCGGCTCCGCCGGCGCCGGCGAGGAACGCTCCCTTGCCCAGGACCAGCAGCTGTTCGACATCAACGTCTTCGGACTGATCCGCATGACCAAGGCCGTCCTGCCGCACATGCGCGCCCAAGGCCGCGGCCGGATCATCAACATCTCGTCCGTGCTCGGGTTCGTCCCTGCCCCGTACATGGCCGCCTACGCCGCGTCCAAGCACGCGGTCGAGGGCTACTCCGAGTCCATGGACCACGAGGTCCGCCAGCACGGCGTCCGCGTACTGCTCATCGAGCCCGCCGTGACCAGGACCGCGTTCGAGGACAACTCCCCGAAACCCGCCATGCCTCTGCCGGTCTACGAGCAACAGCGGCAGGTCTTCGAGCGCGTGATGGGCGCGGCGATGAAGAACGGCGACGATCCCGCCACCGTCGCCAAGGCGATCGTCGCCGCGGCAACCGACCCGAAGCCGAAGCTGCGCTACCCCGCCGGGCCGACCGCCGGACGCGTCAGCACCCTGCGCCGCCTCGTCCCCTCCCGGGCCTTCGACCGGCAGATCCGCAAGCTCAACCAGCTGCCCACCTGACCGGCACCCACCCATCCCCCAACGCCACAACCTGCGCCAGGAGCCTTCCGTGGACCTGTGCACCAGCACCGCCCTCGTCAGCGGAACCAACCGGGGCCGTGGCCGCGCCCCCGCCGACGCACCCACCACCGCCGTCCGAAAAAGGAGCCGCGGAGCTGGACCCCGACCGGTCACCTGACACCGGCGGCATAGATCAATCCGACCCCGGCGCTGCAACGCACCAAAGACAGGCCCCACCCGTGAGATAGCTCACGAGCTGGGGCCTTGGCATGTCCTGACAAGGCTGTGCGATGCCTCACAGCCGCCAGACGAGACCTGCAACGAGAAACGGGCCCCTGCCGTGACTTCCGTCACTGGCAGAGACCCGTTTCGTCGGTATCTCTCTGTGCGCGAGGGGGGAGTTGAACCCCCACGCCCTTGCGGGCACTGGAACCTGAATCCAGCGCGTCTGCCTATTCCGCCACCCGCGCATTGGGTGTGCCTTCCGGCTTCGCCCCCTTGTCCTTCCTGGGGCGGCGCCTTCCGACATCGAGAACACTAGCACGTGGGACGGGGTGGGTTCACATCCCTTGTTCCGGGGCAGCGCTCACCCGACGATCACGTACCGAGCAGTCGGCCAACACGTATCAACCTCGTACCGGTCGAGCCCATCTGTCCAGGAGACGGATCGGGTCCACAGTCAGGTGCGGGACACTGGTCATGGCCCACCTCTACGATCCATGGCAGAAGGAGCGCCGATCCCGCACGGGAGAAGCGCCCCGAGGAGTTCGAAGGGGGGCCGCTCGGGGAACCGGCTGATTGCCGGGCGCGTAGATACGATCAGTGAGCGGTAACGGCAACGGCAGGCAGTACGGGCAAGGCGACAGAGGAGGTGCCCTGTGGGAGTCCTGAAGAAGTTCGAGCAGCGTCTCGAAGGTCTGGTCAACGGCACCTTCGCGAAGGTGTTCAAGTCCGAGGTCCAGCCCGTGGAGATCGCCGGCGCGCTGCAGCGCGAGTGCGACAACAACGCGACCATCTGGAACCGGGACCGGACCGTCGTACCCAACGACTTCATCGTGGAGCTGAGCGCACCCGACTTCGAGCGGCTCAGCCCCTACTCCGGGCAGCTCGGCGACGAGCTCGCCGGAATGGTCCGCGACTACGCCAAGCAGCAGCGCTACACCTTCATGGGACCGATCAAGGTCAACCTGGAGAAGGCCGACGACCTCGACACCGGCCTGTACCGGGTGCGCAGCCGCACGCTCGCCTCCTCCAGCAACCAGCAGGGCCCCGAGCGCGCCCCCGCCGGCGGTGCCCCGCAGCGCCCCGGCGGCTACGGCCACCCGCAGCAGAGCGCCGCCCCGCCGATGCCGAGCGCCCCGCCGCCCGGCGCCCGCCCCGGCGGCTACGGCTACCCTCAACCGGCCCAGCCGACCGCCCAGCGGCCGCCCTCGGGCCCCGTCGGCGCCTCCGCGCCCGGCTCCCGCACCCGCTACTGGATCGAGATCAACGGCGCCCGCCACCAGATCTCCCGCGCGACGCTGGTGCTGGGCCGCAGCACCGAGGCCGACGTGCGGATCGACGACCCCGGCGTCTCCCGCCGGCACTGTGAGATCCGGACCGGAACGCCCTCGACGATCCAGGATCTCGGGTCCACCAACGGCATCGTGGTGGACGGGCAGCACACCACCCGCGCTACGCTCCGCGACGGCTCGCGGATCGTCGTGGGCAGCACCACCATCATTTACCGGCAAGCCGAAGGGTGAAGCGGGGGCAATGTCAGAGCTGACCCTCACGGTCATGCGGCTGGGTTTCCTGGCCGTACTGTGGCTGTTCGTGATCGTGGCCGTGCAGGTCATCCGCAGCGACCTGTTCGGTACGCGCGTCACCCAGCGCGGATCCCGTAGGGAAGAAGGACGCCGGCAGCAGCCCGCCGCCCGGCAGCAGGCCGCGCCCCCGCAGCAGCGCGGCCAGCAGCCCGCCGCAGGCGGGCGCCGCCGCAACGCCCCCACCAAGCTGGTCGTGAGCGAGGGCACCCTGACCGGGACGACCGTCGCCCTCCAGGGCCAGACCATCACCCTGGGCCGCGCCCACGACTCCACCATCGTGCTGGACGACGACTACGCCTCCAGCCGTCATGCCAGGATCTACCCGGACCGCGACGGCCAGTGGATCGTCGAGGACCTCGGCTCGACCAACGGCACCTACCTGGACCGGTCCCGGCTGACGACCCCCACGCCGATCCCGCTGGGCGCGCCGATCCGCATCGGCAAAACCGTCATCGAGCTGCGGAAGTAGTGCTACATCATGGATAGGCGCGAGCGGAGCGAGCACGCAGCGGCGGACCGGACGCCGGTCCCCGGCGCGCTCCCGACCGGAGGGTGGGCACCGTGCGGATGTACCCGGAGCCGACGGGCGAGGTGCGCATGAGTCTGTCACTGCGCTTCGCCGCCGGATCGCACAAAGGCATGATCCGGGAGGGCAACGAGGACTCCGGTTACGCCGGTCCCCGCCTGCTCGCCATCGCCGACGGCATGGGCGGCCAGGCCGCCGGCGAGGTCGCCTCCTCCGAGGTGATCTCCACCCTGGTCACGCTCGACGACGACGTACCCGGCTCCGACATCCTCACCTCCCTCGGCCACGCCGTGCAGCGCGCCAACGACCAGCTGCGCGCCATGGTGGAGGAGGACCCGCAGCTCGAAGGCATGGGGACCACCCTCACCGCCCTGCTGTGGACCGGGCAGCGGCTCGGCCTCGTCCACGTCGGCGACTCCCGCGCCTACCTGCTCCGTGACGGCGTGCTCACCCAGATCACCCAGGACCACACCTGGGTGCAGCGGCTCGTCGACGAGGGCCGGATCACCGAAGAGGAAGCCACCACCCACCCGCAGCGCTCCCTGCTCATGCGCGCGCTGGGCAGCGGCGACCACGTCGAACCGGATCTGTCGATCCGCGAGGTGCGCGCCGGCGACCGCTACCTGATCTGCTCCGACGGGCTCTCCGGCGTCGTCTCCCACCAGACCCTGGAGGAGACCCTCGCCAGCTACCAGGGGCCCCAGGAGACCGTGCAGGAGCTGATCCAGCTCGCACTGCGCGGCGGCGGCCCCGACAACATCACGGTCATCATCGCCGACGTCCTCGACCTGGACACCGGCGACACCCTCGCGGGCCAGCTCTCCGACACCCCCGTCGTGGTCGGCGCCGTCGCCGAGAACCAGAACCACCTGCACGACAACGGCTTCATGCAGACCCCGGCCGGCCGCGCCGCCAACCTCGGCCGCCAGGGCCCCCGGCACGGCGGCGGCGGCGAGTTCGGCCCCCCCGGCTCCGGAGACACCACCGGCTACGTCCCGGCCGGGAGCTTCGGCGACTACACCGACGACGACTTCGTCAAACCCCGCAGCGGGCGCAAGTGGCTGAAGAGATCCTTCTACAGCGTGCTCGCCCTCGCCGTCATCGGCGGGGGTCTGTACGGCGGCTACCGCTGGACGCAGACCCAGTACTACGTCGGTGCCAACGGCGAGCACGTCGCGCTGTACCAGGGCATCAGCCAGGACCTGGCCTGGGTGTCGCTGTCGAAGGTGGAGACCGACCACCCCGAGATCGAACTCAAGTACCTGCCGCCCTACCAGCAGAAGCAGGTCAAGGCCACCATCGCCGAGGGCGGTCTCAAGGACGCCCAGTCCAAGGTCCAGGAACTGGCCGTGCAGGCCTCCGCCTGCAAGAAGGAGTCGGAGCGCGCCGCCGCCGAGTCCAGGACCAGCTCCAAGACCGGCCAGGGCGCGGCCGGAGGCACCACGGGAACCACCAAGACCTCTCTCACGTCCAAGGCCTCGCCTAGCCCTTCGAAGTCGGCGTCCGCCACGGCGTCACCGTCCCCGTCCCCCTCAGCGACCCCCAGCCCCGGCCCCACCCTCTCGGAGGATGAGCAGAAGGTCGTCTCGCTGTGCGGTAAGCAGTAGGCAAGCCGTGAGAGGCCCCGTCACACGATGAGCAGTACTACCAACACGTCGACGAACCACACGTCCACGATCGGCTCCATCGGCACCCCGAGCCGGCGCAACACCGAGCTCGCGCTCCTGGTGTTCGCCGTCGCCATCCCGGTGTTCGCCTACGCCAACGTGGGCCTGGCCATCAACGACAAGGTCCCCGCCGGACTGCTGAGCTACGGCCTCGGCCTCGGCCTGCTGGCCGGCGTCGCCCACCTCGCCGTCCGCAAGTTCGCCCCCTACGCGGACCCGCTGCTGCTGCCGCTGGCCACCCTGCTCAACGGCCTCGGCCTGGTCGCCATCTGGCGCCTTGACCAGTCCAAGCTGCTGCAGCAGATCGGCGTGGCCGGCGGCAAGGCGACCAACCAGCTGATCTACACCGCGATGGGCATCGCCCTGTTCGTCGCCGCGCTGGTCTTCCTCAAGGACCACCGCGTCCTGCAGCGCTACACGTACATCTCGATGGCCGGCGCGCTGGTCCTGCTGCTGCTCCCCCTCGTGCCGGGCCTCGGCGCGGACCTCACCTACGGTGCCAAGATCTGGATCAAGGTCGGCAGCTTCACCATCCAGCCCGGCGAGTTCGCCAAGATCGTCCTCGCGATCTTCTTCGCCGGCTACCTGATGGTCAAGCGCGACGCGCTCGCGCTCGCCAGCCGCCGCTTCATGGGCCTGTACCTGCCGCGCGGCCGTGACCTCGGCCCGATCATCGTCGTCTGGATGCTCTCGATCCTCATCCTGGTCTTCGAGACCGACCTCGGTACGTCGCTGCTGTTCTTCGGGATGTTCGTCATCATGCTGTACGTCGCCACCGAGCGGACCAGCTGGATCGTCTTCGGTCTGCTGATGTCGGCGGCCGGCGCGGTCGGCGTGGCCAGCTTCGAGCCGCACGTGCAGACCCGTGTCCAGGCCTGGCTCAACCCGATGCGCGAGTACACGCTCAGCCGCAACGGAAGCAACGACGGAATCCTCCACTCCGAGCAGGCCATGCAGGCCCTGTGGGCCTTCGGTTCCGGCGGCACCCTCGGCACCGGCTGGGGCCAGGGCCACTCCGAGCTGATCCGCTTCGCCGCCAACTCCGACTTCATCCTCGCGACCTTCGGCGAGGAGCTGGGCCTGGCCGGCATCATGGCCATCCTGCTCGTCTACGGCCTGATCGTGGAGCGCGGTGTGCGCACCGCCCTCGCCGCCCGCGACCCGTTCGGCAAGCTGCTCGCCGTCGGCCTCTCCGGCGCCTTCGCCCTCCAGGTGTTCGTCGTCGCCGGCGGTGTGATGGGCCTCATCCCGCTGACCGGTATGACGATGCCGTTCCTCGCGTACGGCGGCTCCTCCGTGATCGCCAACTGGGCGCTCATCGGCGTGCTCATCCGCATCAGCGACACCGCCCGGCGCCCGGCCCCGGCCCCCGCCAGCAACCCCGACGCCGAGATGACCCAGGTGGTCCGTCCCTCATGAACAAGCCCCTGCGCCGGATCGCGATCTTCTGCGGCCTCCTGGTCCTCGCCCTGCTGCTGCGCGACAACTGGCTCCAGTACGTCAAGGCCGACACCCTCCGCGAGGACCCCGCCAACCGCCGCGTCACCATCGCCCGCTACTCCACCCCGCGCGGCGACATCATCGTCGACGGCAACCCGATCACCGGCTCCACGGCGTCCGGCTCCTCCGGTCTCAACGACCTGAAGTACAAGCGCACCTACAAGAACGGCCCCATGTGGTCGCCGGTCACCGGCTACGCCTCCCAGGCCTTCGGCGCCAACCAGCTGGAGAGCCTCGAGGACGGCATCCTCACCGGCAACGACGACCGGCTCTTCTTCCGCAACACCCTCGACATGATCACGGGCAAGCAGAAGCAGGGCGGCAACGTCGTCACCACCCTCAGCGCGGCCGCGCAGAAGGCCGCCTACAACGGCCTCAAGGCACAGGGCGGCAAGGGCGCGGTCGTCGCCCTGGAGCCCTCCACGGGCAAGATCCTGGCCCTCGCCTCGTACCCGTCGTACGACCCCTCCGCCTTCGCCGGCACCTCGGACACCGACGCCGAGGCCTGGAAGAAGCTGCAGAAGAAATACAACCCGAACGACCCGATGCTGAACCGGGCGCTGCGCGAGACCTACCCGCCGGGCTCCACCTTCAAGGTCGTCACCGCCGCGGCCGCCCTGGAGAACGGGCTGTACAAGTCGGCCGACCAGGCCACGGACTCCCCCCTGCCCTACGTCATGCCCGGCACCACCACCGAGCTGAAGAACGAGGGCAGCATCCCCTGCAAGAACGCGACCATGCGGATCGCGCTGCGCTACTCCTGCAACACCGTCTTCGGCAAGATCGGCGCCGACCTCGGCAACGACAAGATGCTCGCCGAGGCCAAGAAGTTCGGCTTCGACTCCGAGCAGTTCACCCCGGTCCGCTCCAGCGCCTCGGTCTTCTCCGACAACATGAACCAGTCGCAGACCGCGCTCTCCTCGATCGGCCAGTACAACACCGCCGCGACCCCGCTCCAGATGGCCATGGTCGCCTCGGCGGTCGCCAACGACGGCAAGCTGATGAAGCCGTACATGATCGACAAGCTGCAGTCGTCGAACCTGGACACCATCTCCCAGACCGACCCCGAGGAGATGAGCCAGCCGCTGTCCTCCTCCAACGCCCAGATCCTGCAGTCCATGATGGAGACGGTCGTCAAGGACGGCACCGGCAAGAACGCGCAGATCAACGGCGTCACCGTCGGCGGCAAGACCGGTACCGCCCAGCACGGCGTGGAGAACAGCGCGAACCCCTACGCCTGGTTCATCTCGTACGCCAAGCTCCCCGACGGCAGCAAGCCCGTCGCGGTCGCCGTGGTGATCGAGGACGACCAGGCCAACCGTGACGACATCTCCGGCGGCGGCCTCGCGGCCCCGATCGCGAAGAGCGTGATGGAGGCGGTCATCAACTCCAAGAAGTGACCCCGCTCACGTTCCCCTCACATCGGTGCACGTTGCGATACCGGTCCTGTATCGGGTTACGGGCTTGGCCAGGTCACACAAACACAGCCGGGTACGGTAGGCCCGGACGGCAGCCTCCGACCGCACACCCGTGCCGGTCGGGACCGACGGAGAGGGCTGGTAGGGAACTATGGAAGAGCCGCGTCGCCTCGGCGGCCGGTACGAGCTGGGCCACGTGCTCGGCCGTGGTGGCATGGCGGAGGTCTACCTCGCGCATGACACGCGGCTCGGCCGCACGGTGGCGGTGAAGACGCTGCGCGCGGACCTCGCGCGCGACCCGTCCTTCCAGGCCCGGTTCCGCCGGGAGGCCCAGTCGGCCGCCTCGCTCAACCATCCCGCGATCGTCGCGGTCTACGACACGGGCGAGGACTACATCGACGGGGTCTCGATCCCGTACATCGTCATGGAGTACGTGGACGGCTCGACGCTGCGCGAACTCCTGCACTCCGGCCGCAAGCTCCTGCCCGAGCGCGC
This sequence comes from Streptomyces sp. NPDC051987, assembly GCF_040680735.1. Classification (NCBI taxonomy): domain Bacteria; kingdom Bacillati; phylum Actinomycetota; class Actinomycetes; order Kitasatosporales; family Streptomycetaceae; genus Streptomyces; species Streptomyces sp. NPDC051987. Next base: position 58,178 of record NZ_JBFAXI010000051.1, read on the forward strand.
CATGGAGATGACCATCGGCATCCTCCAGGGTCTGGAGTACGCCCACCGCAGCGGCATCGTCCACCGGGACATCAAGCCGGCGAACGTCATGCTCACGCGCAACGGCCAGGTCAAGGTCATGGACTTCGGCATCGCCCGCGCCATGGGCGACGCCGGCATGACCATGACCCAGACGGCGGCCGTCATCGGCACCGCCCAGTACCTCTCCCCGGAGCAGGCGAAGGGCGAGCAGGTCGACGCCCGCTCGGACCTCTACTCGACGGGTTGCCTCCTCTACGAGCTGCTGACGGTCCGCCCGCCCTTCGTGGGCGACAGCCCCGTCGCGGTCGCCTACCAGCACGTCCGCGAGGAACCCCAGCCCCCGTCGGTCTTCGACCCCGAGATCACCCCCGAGATGGACGCGATCGTCCTCAAGGCCCTGGTCAAGGACCCGAACTACCGGTACCAGTCGGCCGACGAGATGCGCGCCGACATCGAGGCCTGCCTCGACGGCCAGCCGGTCGCGGCCACCGCGGCCATGGGCTCCGTCGGCTACGGCGGCTACCCGGACGACATGCCGACCACGGCCCTGCGCTCCGACGCCGGCGCCACCACCATGCTCCCCCCGATGAACCCGGACGACGGCGGCTACGGCTACGACGAACGCCCGGACCGCCGCCGACAGCAGAAGAAGAACAACACCTCCACGATCCTCCTCGTGGTCGCGGGCATCCTGGTGCTGGTCGGCTCGGTGCTGATCGGCAAGTGGGTGGTCAGCGGGGGCGGCAGCGGGAACGACACGGTCAGCACGCCGAATTTCGTCGGGCAGACCAAGGCGACGGCCACCCAGATGGCCGACAACATCGGCCTGAAGCTGGCCTTCACCCAGAGCACCTGCGCCGACCAGCCCAAGGGCAGCATCTGCAAGCAGGACCCGGCCTACAAGACCGACGTCAAGAAGGACTCCACGGTCAACCTCGTGGTCTCCACGGGCGCGCCGAAGGTGGTCGTGCCGAGCGTCGTCGGCCAGAACATCGACGACGCCAAGACCACGCTCGAGGGCGACAAGTACAACTTCGTCGTCAAGACGAAGCAGCAGGTTTCCGGAGAGGACCCGGGCACCGTCCTGGAACAGAACCCGGCCCTCGGCGCGGAGGTCCAGAAGGGCTCCACGATCACCCTCACGGTCGCCAAGGCCCAGGAGAAGTCCACGGTCCCCGACGTCACCGGCCAGACCTGTGACCAGGCCAAGTCACAGATGACGGCCAACAACCTGACCGGCAACTGCACCGAGGTCGACACCTCGGACCCCAATCTGGTCGGCAAGGTCGTCTCGACCGACCCCCAGAAGGGCACGCAGGTCGACAAGAACTCCACGGTGAACATCCAGATCGGCAAGGCGCAGCAGCAGACGCCCGTACCGGGCGTCATCGGTCAGACCGTCAAGCAGGCCAAGCAGGCGCTCCAGGCGGCCGGGTTCACCAACATCCAGTTCAACGGCGACTCCAGCGACAACGCGATCGTCACCAACCAGGACCCGTCGGCCAACACCGGCGAGGACAATCCCGGCAACACGACGATCACCCTCACCACGGTGAACTTCGGCAACGGAAACAACAACGGCGGGAACAACAACGGCGGTACCAACTTCTTCGGCGGTACCTTCGGCTGACCCGCCGATCACCACGGCGGAGCCCCGGGGGGCGTACGGCCGGGGGTGGGGCGGGGGGGGCCCGGGGTGGGGCGCCCACCCCAACCCC
>NZ_JBFAXI010000052.1:0-23378 GCF_040680735.1 Streptomyces sp. NPDC051987
CCTCCGGCCCGGCCGGGCCGGGCCGGAGGTCTCCGGCGTGACGACCCGAGGCAGCGGCTCGCCGCGCACGTACTCATGAGATCCGCCCCCCTGCCGCACGCGGTGATCAGCTTTCCGGACCGACGCGGACGGCGGCACCCGGCCGCCCGAGAGGAACACCTTCTGTGCATACCTACGACAACCCTGTGATCAGCGGGTTCCACCCCGATCCGAGCGTGTGCCGGGTCGGTGACGACTACTACCTGGTGTGCTCCAGCTTCGAATACTTCCCCGGGCTGCCGATCTTCCACAGCAAGGACCTCGTGCACTGGGAGCAGATCGGCAACGTGCTCGACCGGCCGGGACAACTGCCGCTGCCGCTCCCCGGCGCCAAGGCGTCCGGCGGCCTGTACGCCCCCACGATCCGCCACCACGACGGCCGTTACTGGGTCATCAACACCAACATCGACGGCGGCGGCAACTTCGTCGTCTCGGCCGAGCGGCCCGAGGGGCCGTGGAGCGACCCGGTCTGGATCGACCTGCACGGGATCGACCCCGATCTGGCGTGGGAGGAGGACGGCACCTGTTGGTGCGCGTTCTCCGGGCCCGAAGGCGGCATCAACATGGCCAGGATCGACCCGGTCACGGGGGAGGTTCTGGAGGGGCCCTTCGCCACGTGGTCGGGCAGCGGCCTCAAGTATCCCGAGGCGCCGCACCTCTACCGCATCGGCGACTGGTGGTACCTGCTGATCGCGGAAGGCGGCACCGAACGCGGCCACAGCGTGTCCATCGCCCGCGGCCGCTCACCGCGCGGCCCCTGGGAAGGCGCGCCCGCCAACCCCCTGCTGTCCCACAGCGGTACCGCGCGCTCCATCCAGAACACCGGCCATGCCGACCTGGTGCAGGCTCCCGACGGCAGTTGGTGGATGGTGCTGCTCGGCGTCCGGCCCCGCGGCTTCACGCCCGACGTGCACGTGCTCGGCCGCGAGACGTTCCTGACCCCCGTGGAGTGGGACGAGGACGGCTGGCCCGTCGTCGCGCCCGTTCCCGAGAGCCACGCGGCCCCGGGCGGTGCCTGGCACCCCGTTCCTGCCCTTCCCGCCCGCGACGACTTCGACGATTCCGCTCTCGCTCCGCAGTGGGTCTCGCCGTTCGCCCGCCCGGAGGGCTCCTGGTCGCTCACCGAGCGCCCTGGCCGGCTGGCCCTCCACGCCACCGGGGCCACCCTCGACCGCCCCGGGTACACCTTCGTCGGCCGCCGCCAGCAACACCACGACTGCCGCGTCACCGCAGCGATCGACCCGGGTACGGGACGCGGCGGCCTCTGCGTGCGTCTGGACGAAGCCCACCACTACGAACTGGAGGTAGGGGACGGAGAGGCCTGCGTCGTCGCCCGGATCGGGCCGCTGCGCCAGACCGTGGTCAGCCGACCGGTCCCGTCCGGGCCGCTGACCCTCACCGTCGCGATCCGGACGTGCGACCTCGTGCCCGCGTCGCCCGAACTCACCGATGGCGGGACCACCGGCCCCGACACCGTCGCCTTCTGGCTCGGCGACCCCGACGCCCCGGACACCCAGCCACTCGTCGAACTGGACGGGCGCTACCTGTCCACCGAGGTCGCCTGCGGCTTCACCGGCCGCGTCATCGGCATGTACGCCACGGAGGGCACGGTCGCCTTCGACTGGTTCGAGTACGCCCCGGCCTCGGCGCCCACCGCTTGACGACTGGCGCGGCATGCCACGAGACCGCCCCGTCGAGGGGAGTGCCCGGCGATGTCGACCTGGGACGCGCCGGTGCCGGCGAGCACCTGGTCGACGAAGGACGAGAGCTGCGGCAATGCCGACGCAGCGCGGGGAAGTGCGTCGGCGGCTTCGAGTTCGCGTGTCGCGGCAAGTCGTACGAGGGGTATTGACGGACCTCACCGACACCTTAAGATCACTGCTGCTCGAAGTACCGATCGCTGTACGAGATGTCGAACAAGGTTGGTTGGCGGCTTCGACGGGCTGCCTGATCCGGCCGGTACGCAACGCAACGGTCTGTCACAGAGGAATGAGCCGCATGCCTGCAGAATCCGGAGTGCCGCGCAGAACCGTCCTCACGGTCCTGGGCGCCGCCCCCCTCGCCGGGACCTTCGCCGCCGATCCCGCCAGGGCCGCCGAACTCACCGGCACAACCCCGAGCGCCACTGCCGCGGACCTCCCCGCCGCAGCCGCCCACTGGACCTTCGACGAGGGCACCGGCACCTCCGCCGCAGACTCCTCCGGCAACGGTCGCACCGCGGCGATCCAGGGGGCGGCCGGCTGGGACACCGGCAAGGTCGGCACCCACAGCCTGAGCCTCAGGGCGGGCGGCAACGCCACGGCGTCCGGGCCGGCCCTCGACACCTCCCAGGCGTTCTCGGTGGGCGCCTGGGTCAACCTCGCTCAACTCGGCGGCTATCAGACCGCCGTCAGCATCGACGGCAAGGTCGTCAGCGCCTTCTACCTGGGGCTGCGCGACGACACCGGCACCTTCGCCTTCGCCCGGCTCGACTCGGACGCCACGCAGAGTGCCGCGGTGGCGGCCGCCGCTTCGGCGCCTGCCACCGACACCTGGACCCACCTGGTCGGCGTCAGCGACCCGACCGCCGGTGTCATTCGCCTCTACGTCAACGGCGTTCTGGAGGGGGAGACCGCCTATGCCGCCGGCTGGGCCGGCAGCGGCGACACCGCCATCGGCCGTGCGCTCTACGGCGGTGGTCACGTCGACCAGTGGCACGGCCTGATCGACGACGTGTGGATGTTCCCGTCCGTTCTCGCCTCCGACCAGATCGCGGCACTGGCCGGCGTCCCGGTGGAGACCACGACGCCGCTGCTGAGCGTGGACGTCGGAACCCCGGCGCACGCCGTGTCGCCGATCCTTCCGGGCCTGATGTTCGAGGACATCAACCACTCCGGCGAGGGCGGCATCTATGCGGAGCTGGTGCAGAACCGCTCGATGATGGCCGACGACACGTCGCCCGTCCACTGGTCCGCCGTCGGCGGAACGACCCTCGCCCTCGACACCGCCGCCCCGCTCAACGCTGCACTCGACCGTTCCCTCAAGGTGGTGCTGTCCAGCAGCACCGGCGCCGGAAACCGGGCCGGTGTCGCCAACGACGGCTTCTGGGGGATACCCGTGCGGCCCAGAACCACGTACACCGCTCGTCTGTTCGCCAAGGCGTCGCGACGCCTCGGCCCGCTCACGGTGGCCATCGAGTCGGCGGACGGCGCGACGGTCTACGCATCCGCCCACGTGCCCCACATCGGCACCGTCTTCCCAGACCGCCCCTTCGAGCTGACCCTGCGCACCAGTTCGCGTACGCCCGTGGTCGGTGACGCAAGGCTGACCGTCACCACGGCCGCCCCCGAGGCCGCGGGCGAGACCCTGTGGCTCCAGCACGTGTCCCTCTTCCCGCCCACGTACAACAACCGGCCCAACGGCCTGCGCATCGACCTGATGGAGAAACTCGTCGCTCTGAAGCCGAAGTTCCTGCGCTTCCCCGGCGGAAACTTCGTCGAAGGCAACACCATTGCGACCCGGTTCAACTGGAAGAACACCATCGGTCCGGTCTGGGAGCGCCCGGGCCACATGGACGACGCCTGGGGCTACTGGTCCACGGACGGCCTGGGACTCCTCGAATACCTGCAATGGGTCGAGGACATGCACGCCCAGCCGGTCCTCGCCGTCTACGCCGGTTACTCGCTCAAGGGCGAGCACGTCACCGGCGACGCGCTGGGGCCGTTCGTCCAGGACGCACTCGACGAGATCGAGTACGTCACCGGTCCTGTCACCAGCGCCTGGGGCGCACGACGTGCCGCCGACGGACATCCGGAGCCGTTCCCGCTGGAGTTCGTGGAGATCGGCAACGAGGACTGGTTCGACTCCTCCGGGTCCTACAACGAGCGGTTCGCTGCCTTCTACGACGCGATCAAGGCGAAGTACCCGCATCTGAAGCTGATCGCCACGACGTCCGTGACGAGCCGCACCCCGGACCTGATCGACGAGCACTACTACCTCGCGCCGTCCGCTGCCCAGGCCTCCACCCACAAGTACGACAACCGGGACCGTAATTCGACCAAGGTGTTCGTCGGGGAGTGGGCCGCGCAGGAGGGCCGCCCCACACCCGACCTCAACGCGGCACTCGGCGACGCGGCTTGGCTGGCCGGGCTGATCCGCAACTCGGACCAGGTCCTCATGGAGTGCTACGCGCCGCTCTTCTCCCACGTCAAGAACAACGTCTGGGCCACCAACCTGATCGCCTACGACAACCTGACCAGCTACGTGTCGCCCAGCTACTGGGCACAGCACATGCTGACGAGCAGGGTCGGCACCACGGTGCTGCCGGCCACCGCGCGTGCGCTGCCCGGTCTGGCCACCGTGGCCACCCGTTCCAGGAACCGCCTCTACCTGGCGGTCGTCAACAGCGGGACGGAGAAGGTGAACGTGCCGGTCGAGCTGAAGGGGCTGGTGAAGGGGGTCAAGAGACGTGCCACCGCGACGGTCCTGACCGGCCTCTCGCGCGACACGACCAACACGCTCACGGACCCTGACAGGTTGGTGCCCAGGACGAGCACCGTGACCGGCGCGGCAGCGTCCTTCACCAGCACCGTGCCGCCGCTCTCGGTCACCGTACTGGAACTCGTCCTGACCTGATCGGTCCCTGCCCGACACCCCTGCTTCGACACTGGCTGTGGCGATACGCGGATCAGGGCCCCGACCTGACGGTCGCGGCCCTGCCTGCGTGGCCATCGCCTGAAGCAGCCCCCGGTCCGCAGGTCACTTCTGCGTACTGTTTCCTGAAGGCGCGGACGAAGTGGCTGCTGTCGGCGAACTGCCAGTGTGCGGCTGCTTCCGAGACCCTGGGGCGGGTGCCCGGCGCGGTCAGTTCGACGCGGGACTGCTCCAGGCGTCCGCGGCGGATGTACGCGGCCACCGAGTCATCGGTCTCGGCGAAGGCCCGATGCAACGTCCGTACGGAGACCTTGAGTTCGCGGCCCAGCGTCGCGGGGGAGAGGTCGGGGTCGGTGAGGCGGCTGCCCGCGATGTCCCTGGCCGCCTGGGCCAACGCGGGAGCCAGGAGGGGTTCGGTGTCGTCGAATGTCGGCGTATGCCATGAGCAGTCGTAGTTCGGGCGAGTCGGCCGAGCCGACGGTCGCCCGGTCGCGGATGGCGCACGATGAACCGCCCAGCCGGCACGGCGGTCTCGCCCTGGTTGCGTGGGGAGAGCAAGCGCCATTCGCCGCGTCCCATCACATGGACCAGGACCCGGTCCTCAAGGTGGTGGGAGCTCCCCCGGGTGCCGCCGGCCATCAACTCACCGTAGACGTCCGAGATCACCGTGTCGTGCACCCTGAACGCCCGGACCGGACATGCGTCACCCGGACGACGGAACCGTCCAGCGCTGGCCGACGCTGCCCGTGCAGGTGGCGATGGTCAGCTGGGTCTTGTCGGTGGCACCGTTGCTCGCATCGGTGAGGCAGAGGCCGGAGACCGGGTTGACGATCTCACCGGACGGGTCCGACTTCCACTGCTCGGCCTGGGTGCCGTTGCAGGTGTGCAGTTGGACCTTCGCGCCGGAGGTGGTCGCGCCGTTTGTCACGTCCATGCAGTCGTCGAGCACCTGGAGGGTGCCGTCCGGGACCACCTTCCAGGTCTGCGCGCTGGTGCCGTTGCAGGTGTAGATCTGGATGGCGGTGCCGTTCGAGGTGCCCGCGCCGGCGTCGTCGGCACACTTGCCGGTGGCGGTCTCGGTGAGCGTGCCGTTGGGCTGCGCCACTCCGGTGCCCGGGGTGCCGTCGTAGGACGGCGGAGCAGCGGAACCGGCCGCGGCCCAGGAGGTGTTGGCGGACGAGGAGAGAGTGAAGTCCAGCTCTGCGGAGCCGCTGAGGTACGAGGCCGGTACGTACGCCTTGTTCCAGGAGCCGCCGTTGAGGCTCAGCGACTGGACGTACGGCGAACCGTCAGCTGCCGCTGGGGCGTTGACCGTGAGGGTGTGTGCGCCTGCCGTGACCACCGCCGAGGTGAACATCGGGCTGCCGAGGGCCAGGTCGGCGGTGCCCGGGATCTCCGGGTAGAGGCCGAGGGCGGACCACACGTACCAGGCGCTCATCTCGCCGAGGTCGTCGTTGCCGGGCAGCCCGCCCGCTGTGTTGGTCCACAGCTGGTCCTGGACCGCCCGCACGGTGGACTGCGTCTTGTACGGCTCCCCCACCCAGTCGTACTCCCAGGGAAGCCCGATGCTGGGCTCGTTGCCCATGTTGGACTGGGTGCCGATGACGCTGCCCAGGCCCTGGAAGCCGCCGAGCACGCCGTCCAGGTACGACGCCAGGGACGAGGTGCCGCCCTCCAGGGACGCCAGCTTGGCGAGGTTGAAGGGGATCATCGGGGTGTAGGTGAAGGCGTCGCCCTCGGCGAAGTCGTTGGACGAGGTGCCGGTGATCAGCTTGGCGTTGAAGCCGTCCATCCAGCGGCCGTTGGAGTGCTGGGGCTGGATGTAGCCGGAGGACGAGTTGTAGATGTTCTCCCAGTCCTGCGCCCGGTCCTGGAACTTCTTCTGCGTGGTGGTGTCACCGAGCGCGCCCGCGAACGCCGAGAGTGCGAAGTCGTCGGTGTCGTACTCGAGTTGGGTGGACGTCGTGGCGTACTCGTGACAGCAGCCGTAGAGCGAGTTGGTGGGCAGGTAGCCGAAGGAGTCCAGGTAGGTCACGCCGGGTGTGACGTCCGTGTCGGTCGTCTGTTCCCTGACCATGGCGGACAGGGCCGTCGACGTGTCGAAGTTCCGTGCGCCGAAGGCGTGGTAGTCGGCGAGCAGCGGTACGGCGGAGTCGCCGACCATGATGTGCGTCTCGGCGGTCTCCAAGCCCCACTTGGTGAGCGTGCCGCCCTGCTGGTAGTCGTCGACGACCGACTGCGCCATGTCGGACGCGGCCGATGGGTCGAGAAGTGCGGTGAGTTGGGCCTGTGAGCGGTAGGTGTCCCAGGTGGAGAAGTCGGCGTACTTCGCCGAGTGACCGCTGCCCACCGTGTGCACCGCGCCGTCGAAGCCCCGGTAGGAGCCGTCCGCGTCGCTGATGACGGCGGGGAAGAGCGAGGCGTGGTAGAGCGCGGTGTAGAAGACTTTCTGCTGGGCCGGGGTGCCTCCGGTGACGGCGATCTTCGACAGCTCGGCGCTCCACGCCGACGCCGCCGCCGACTTGACGGCCGCGAAGGTCTTTCCGGTCACCTCGGCGTCCCGGTTGGCCGCGGCCTCCGCCACCGAGGTGTAGGAGATGCCGACCCGGGCCTCGACCGTCCTGCTGCTCGTGGTGTCGAACGTCAGGTACTCGCCGCCGGTGAAGGTGCCGGTGGCGGTGAACGGGTGGTCGAAGGTGATCGCGTAGTAGAGCGTGATCGGGGTGGTGTCCTCGCAGAAGCCGGTGCTGGTGATCGACCCGGTCACCGTGTCGCCGCCGGACAGGCCGAGCGTCGAGGAGGCGTACGGCGTCTGTGTGTCCTGCACCTTGAGGAGCAGGCTCGCCTGAGTGGAGGACGGGAAGGTGAACTGGCCGATGCCTGCACGGGTGCTGGTGGTCAGCGCGACGCTGGTGCCGTTGCCCAGGCTGACGGAGTAGGAGCCGGGCGAGGCCGTCTCGTCGGAGTGCGCGAAGGACTCGGTCGTCGAGGCGGGGTCCGAGCCGAGCGAACCGACCACGGGCAGGATCGGCAGGTCTCCGGCTGCGTCGCAGCCGACGCCGGAGACATGGGTGAGGCTGAAGCCCGAGACGGCCGAGTCGGAGTAGTTGTAGCCGCCGCCCTTGGGGCGTGACGAGGTGTCGGGCGACCACTGGAGCATGCCGTGCGGCGCGTCGGCGCCCGGGAAGGTGTTCCCCGCGCTGAAGTCGCCGTTGCCGCCGGTGCCGATGTACGGGTTGACCAGGGACACGGGGGCGGTCGCGGCCACCGCCCCCGCCGCGTCGGCCAGTTGGCCGGACACGGCGAGCGCGAGGGCCGCGGCACCCGTGGTGAGGACACGCAGGAGCGCCCGCGGGCGGCGGGCGTCAGTCACGGAGCAGTACGTCGCTGAGGACGCCGTCGGCCGGGGCGGTGATCCAGTCCGAGGAGATGTACGAGGCCCCGTCGGCGGCGAGCAGGGCGACCCGGGCCTGGGCGTCGGCCGGCGACGGCGCGGACGAACTCAGCGCGGGCGAGACGTCGTAGGCGTCGGTGACGACCGTCAGATAGTGGTTGGTGTTGTACCACTCGGTGTTGCCGTCGCCGACCCAGGCGCCCGCGTCCGCGTCGAACACCACGAACCAGGGGCGCAGCGTGGTGTCGCTGTAGCGGGTGCGCGGGTCGACGGCCTGGGCGCCCAGGACGCTCGGGAAGACCGCCGCCTGGCTGATGTTCCCCGCGGCGGCGAGGTCCTTGAGGTGCTGGGCGTAGACCACGTCCGACCACGAGGAGGCGGGGCTGACGGCCTGCTCGAAGGTGCCGGGGATGATCTCCACGATCGCCCGGCCGGCGAGTGAGCCGTAGCTCGCCCAGTTGTTCGCCTTCGCGGCGGTGTCGAGATCCGCGTACCGCGAGCCGTCGCTCTTGGTGAGCAGGTCGGCGGGCGTGTAGAGGACGCTGCCGAGATGCGTCCTGACGTAGCTGTCGAACGTGGTCGGCGTCATGCCGAGGGTGCTGTAGAACCCGTTCTTCATCTCGATCTTGACCATGACCGGGTGGCTCGTGGGGTGAGCCTGGAGCCAGATCCGGATGTCGTCGAGGCAACTGTCGAGGTTCTGGTTGCGGTCACCGGTGTAGAGGTCGGCGGCCGTGCTCGCCTGCACGCAGTTGTCGTCACTGCCCAGCGGGTTGCTGTGGCTCACGTCCCACTTGCCGTTGAACACGTTGTGCCAGGTGTCGAGTTCGACCAGGGAGGTGCCGGTGTCCAGGGCGTTCGCCAGGTAGGTGTACGTGGACTTGTCGTCGTACGTGTTGTGTATGCCCGTGCCGGAGACTCCGGCCAGCGTCTGGCCGCCGACATCGTCGGCGTGCGCGGCGGGTATCGCCACCGCACCGAGCAGCAGGGCCGAGGCCGTCAGGAACGCGGCCTGGATTCTTCTGCGGATCATGAGCATGTCAGATCCTTCCGTGGTGCTCGGGGACGCGCAGAGCTTAGAGGAGCCGGATGGACATCCGCTACGACTCGGTAACAACTTGCCGTCGCGATCCTGAACCCCTTTGACGAAGGGGTGGTCGGCAAGGTTTTCGAAGCCGGCTCACGGCATGCGACGTCGTGGTCGACGGGGTGTCCAGAGGCGTGCCGGGTTTGTCGGGCACGAACGTGTTCGTTACGTTGCTCGCGTGACCGACCGTACCGACGCTCCGCGCAGCCGCCGCGAGCGCCCCGCCAAGCCCGCTCTGACCAGGACCGGCATCGTGTCCGCCGCGATCGCCATCCTGCGCGCCGAGGGCCTGCAGAAGGTGACCATGCGCCGGCTGGCGCAGGAGCTCGACACCGGCCCCGCCTCGCTGTACGTCTACGTCCGCAACACCGCCGAGCTGCACGCGGCCGTCCTGGACGAACTGCTGGGCACCGTCGGGCCCGCGCCGACCGAGGGTGACTGGCGCGAGCGGCTGGAGCGGGTGCTCACCGCGTACACCGCGATGCTCTTCGAGCACCCGACCCTGGCACGCTCCGCGCTCACCGCCCGGCCGAGCGGCCCGAACTACCTGAACCTGATCGAGACGCTGCTGGCCCTGCTGGCCGAGGGCGAGGTCCCGCCGGCACAGGCCGCGCTGGGCGTGGACCTCCTGCTGCTGCACGCCACCGCAACGGCCGCCGAGCACGGCGCCGACAGCGCGCCCGACGAGGACTGGGACGCGCTGCGCCGCACGGTGGAGGGCATCTCGGAGCGGACCCATCCGCACATCGCCGCGCTCGCGGATGTGCTGCTCTCCACGGAGGATCCGCAAGGCCGTCTCTCCTGGGGGTTCCGCACGCTGATCGCCGGCATCGAACGGAACGCCGTGGCCGACTGATCCCGCGGAGCCCGACCCGAGGCGCGCGGGCAGCGGCGCGGTTGCGCCTCGCCGCCCGGCTCACCCGGCGGTGGGGTGGCCCTTGCGTCCAGCGTCTGGTCTCGGCGCCCGGACGACGGGTGTGTGGACCGGGTGGACCGGAGACTCGGAGATTCTGCCCCGCTGCCGATCTCCTGAGTGAGGAGCCGAGTGCCGTGACCGACCTCGATCCGTTCTCCGACCTGCTCGACTATCCCTTGTACGTCGTGACCGCGGAGGCCGCCGGTGAGCGGGCGGGCTGTCTGGTCGGCTTCGGCTCCCAGTGTTCGATCAGACCGGTTCGGTTCCTGGTCTGGCTGTCCCGGGCCAACCGGACCTTCCGGGTGGCCGAGCGGGCCGAACGGCTCACGGTGCATCTGCTCCGGCGTGACCAGGACCGGCTGGCGCGCCTGTTCGGCGGCGAGACCGGCGACCGCACCGACAAGTTCGCCGACGTCGCGTGGCATCCGGGGCCGGGCGGATCCCCCGTGCTCGACGAGGCCCCCGCCTGGTTCGTCGGCCGGGTGCGGGACCGGATCGACGGCGGCGACCATGTCGGCTTCCTGCTGGCCCCCGAGGTGGCGCGGAACGTCGCGGGCGGCCGGACCGCTCTCCTGCGCCTGAGTGACGCGCTGGACATCACGCCCGGCCATCCCGCGAACTGAGCGTCTCCCAGGGGCGGCACCTCGTCCGGGGTCGGCCTCGCCGGCAGGCAGGGGGTGCGCTGCAATGCTCGAATTGTCCCATTGGTGATGTATGGGTGGAATTGAGGGTGGTACCCCGACAGGACACACCACAGAACGGAGCACCCCATGGTGATCAAGAAGATGCACGACATGGGCATCCGCAGCGAACACGCCTACATCGCCGGAGTGGCGTCCATCGGCCTGAGCTTCGCCTCCTGGCTCACCAGCCTCAAAGCCGAGCAGGCCGGCGTGGAGCGAGCCGACCGGTGGGGGATCTTCGTCGGTGAGTGGGCCCCGACCTTCATAGGTCTCGGCCTGGCCCTCTCCCACTACGAACAGCAGGAAGGCACCCTCAGCGGATCCCTGCACGCCGTGAAGCAGGCCGGCTGACCCCGGACGGTCACCCGTCCGGAGCAAGCCGGGCAGCGGACCAGGGACCGGTCCTCCCGTCGGCACGCCCTCCCGTCAACTCGTCCGTCAGCGGATCAGGGACACCGCCGCCACGAGGACCAGACCGGCCCAGGCGGCCACCGACCACCCCATGCAGCGCAGGCGCAGTGAGCGGTACCGCTGCTCGTACTCGGCGCGCAGGGACCGGCACCGGGCGGCGACCCGTTCGAGGTCCTGCCGCGCCCGGCGCAGGGTGTCCTCGACGTGGTGGCGTTCGACCTCGTCGCGCTGGGCCGTGGTCAGCCAGTCCATGCGCGCGGTGAACTCCCGCGCCCGGCGTTCGGCCTCGGCGATCCTGGCCTGCCACAACAGGTATCCCTCGGCCTGGTCGGCGAGGTTTCCGCCGGCTCCCGGCGGGTGTCCGCCGCCCCCGCGACGTCCCGCGCCGGTCATGTGTGGAGCCTGTGCGCCTCGGCCTCGGCCATGGCGATGTCCGGGTGGTGCAGGTCGAACGCGGGGGATTCGCTGCGGATCCGCGGCAGGGTGACGAAGTTGTGCCGCGGCGGCGGGCAGGAGGTCGCCCACTCCAGCGAGCGGCCGTAGCCCCACGGGTCGTCGACGCCCACCGGCTTGCCGTACCTGGCCGTCTTCCACACGTTGTACAGGAACGGCAGCATCGACAGGCCCAGCAGGAAGGAGGCGATGGACGAGATCGTGTTCAGCGTGGTGAAGCCGTCGGCCGCCAGGTAGTCGGCGTACCGGCGCGGCATGCCCTCGGCGCCCAGCCAGTGCTGGACCAGGAACGTGCCGTGGAAGCCGACGAACAGCGTCCAGAAGGTGATCTTGCCGAGCCGCTCGTCGAGCATCTTGCCCGTCATCTTCGGCCACCAGAAGTGGAAGCCGGAGAACATCGCGAAGACGACGGTGCCGAAGACCACGTAGTGGAAGTGGGCGACCACGAAGTACGAGTCGGAGACGTGGAAGTCCATCGGCGGCGAGGCCAGGATGACACCGGTCAGCCCGCCGAACAGGAACGTCACGAGGAAGCCCGCCGCCCAGAGCATCGGTGTCTCGAAGGTCAGCGATCCCTTCCACATGGTGCCGATCCAGTTGAAGAACTTCACCCCGGTCGGGACCGCGATCAGGAAGGTCATGAAGGAGAAGAACGGGAGGAGTACGCCGCCGGTGACGTACATGTGGTGGGCCCACACCGTCACGGACAGGCCGGCGATCGCGATCGTCGCGGCCACCAGGCCCATGTAGCCGAAGATCGGCTTGCGGGCGAAGACCGGGATGACCTCGGTGACGATGCCGAAGAACGGCAGCGCGATGATGTACACCTCGGGGTGGCCGAAGAACCAGAAGAGGTGCTGCCAGAGCAGTGCTCCGCCGTTGGCCGGGTCGAAGACGTGGGCGCCGAACTTGCGGTCCGCCTCCAGGGCGAACAGGGCCGCCGCGAGGACCGGGAAGGCGAACAGGACCAGGGTGGCGGTCAGCAGCACGTTCCAGGTGAAGATCGGCATGCGGAACATGGTCATGCCGGGGGCGCGCATGCAGATGATCGTGGTGATGAAGTTGACCGCGCCGAGGATGGTGCCGAAGCCGGAGAAGGCCAGACCCATGATCCACATGTCGGCGCCGAGGCCCGGCGTCCGGATGGCGTCCGAGAGCGGTGTGTAGGCGAACCAGCCGAAGTCGGCCGCGCCCTGCGGGGTGAGGAAGCCGCCGACCGCGATCGTCGAGCCGAACAGGTAGAGCCAGTAGGCGAACATGTTCAGCCGCGGGAAGGCGACGTCCGGCGCACCGATCTGGAGCGGCATGATCCAGTTGGTGAAGCCGGCGAACAGCGGCGTCGCGAACATCAGCAGCATGACGGTGCCGTGCATCGTGAACGCCTGGTTGTACTGCTCCTTCGAAAGGATCTGCAGGCCCGGCCGGGCGAGCTCGGCGCGCATCAGCAGCGCCATCACACCGCCGATCAGGAAGAACGCGAACGACGTGGTCAGATACAGCGTGCCGATGGTCTTGTGATCGGTGGTGGTCAGCCACTTGACGACGACATTGCCCGGCTGGCGCCCGCGGAGCGGCACTTCGCTCTCGTAGTAGTCGGCAGCCGGGTGCTCCGGTTCGTTGAGAACAGTCACAGGTGTTGCTTCTCCAGACGCTGCGGGTCGTCCGCGCCGTTGACGCGAGTCACGGGTCATCCTCGCGGCTCCGGCCGCGAGGGAGGTTCCCGGATGAGCCGCCGTACCGCCGATCGGGCGGGCGGTACCCACGGACGGAGCAATCGGCGGGCACGCCCGTACCGCACCGCACCCGTCCGGACGGCCGCCTTGGGATGCTGGAGGAGGAACCCACCGCCTCGGCGGGTCTCCCGGCCCCCTCCGGCGAGCCGGTCGGGCACTTCCGGGAAGGAGTCGGACATGCGCGGCAGGATGTCTCGGTGCCCGCGAGGGAGCGTTCCGGCGGGGACGGGCCGATGAACCGGCGTGGCACCTCGGCCCCGGTCCCGGCACCGGTCCCGCCCCCGGAACCGGCCTCGGCCGCCCGCCGTCGCAGGCTGCGTTTCGAGGGCTGGATCGCGGGCCTGGGCACTTCCTGCGGAACGCGCGTCGTGCTCGGCCACTGGCAGCGTTCACCGTTCGGCGCGTTCAGCGACGTGATGGTGGAACGGGCGAACGGCGAACGCCTGTTGCTGGCGCCCACGCGGGAGACGGCCGACTTCATCGGTGCCACGTACGTCTTCGACACCGTGCGCGTCGTGCCGGTGCGGGTCGGCATCGCCAACCGCACCTGGACGGTCACGGCCGGCTCGCTCCGGTTGAGCTTCGTCACCGGACGGCGCGGGCCGCTGGGTCTGCTGCTGCGCGCCGTGCCCGGCGCGCTCGCCCGCCGTCCGGCGTGGAGCGCGCTGCTGGACCGGCCGGCCCGGCTGCTGCTGCCCGGAGTGCGGACCCGGGGAAGTGCCCGTGCGGGCCGACGCGAGTGGTACGGCGCCCGCGACCTGCGGCCGGTCCGACTCGTCTCCGCGTCCTTCGACGGCGTCGACCTGGGGGTGGCGGCCCCCGTCGACCCTCCCGTGCGCTTCGGCTTCGGCTCGGTGCCGAGGAAACCCTCGCTCACCCGGGTCACGACGACCGTGGCGCTCGGCCCCGAGTGAGCGATGCCGCCCCGGAGTCACCCGGCGGTACACGGGTGCGGTACACGGGTGCGGCGGACGGCACCCCGGTCCGGGGGCGAGCACGGGGGACCGACGTCGCCGTGAGCAACGCGAACCGGCCCGCTCGGGCCCGCCCCACGGCCGTGGTCCGGGCACCGCGTTCACGGCCGGCTCGGGCGCGTCCTCGCACCGGGCGCGGCCGACCTATAGTGCGTCCCATGAGTCGCTGGCATGAGCTGACCGGGGGAACGTCCGGACGGGAGTACGCCGCCCGGTTCGCCGCCGTGGCCCGAAGCGGTGCGGACGTGCACGGCGAGGCGCGGTTCTGCGCGGCACTCGTGCCCGTCGGAGCGCGCGTCCTGGACGCCGGGTGCGGCACCGGGCGGGTCATGATCCGGCTCGCGGAGCTCGGGTACGACTGCGTCGGGGTGGATCTCGACGCGTCGATGCTGGCGGTGGCGCGGGAGCAGGCGCCGCACCTGCCGTGGTTCCAGGCGGATCTGACCGGGTTCGAGCCCCGTCGGCTCGGCGTCGCGGCGGACTTCGACCTCGTGGTCGCCGCGGGCAACCTCTTCCCCCTCCTCGCCGCCGGCACCGAGGCCGCCGTCCTCGGGCGCCTGGCCGCGGCCCTGCGGCCGGGTGGTCTGCTGGTCGCCGGCTTCGGCCTGGACCGGGCCCATCTGCCCGTGCCGCCGAGCATCACCCTGCCGGAGTACGACGACTGCTGCGCCGCGGCCGGCCTCACCCTCGTCGACCGCTTCGCCACCTGGGACGCCGACCCGTACCACGGCGGCGGGTACGCCGTGAGCGTCCACCGCCGCTGAGACGGCCGGTCAGCACGCCCGCCGGGCGGCCGGCGGGGCCGGTCGCCGTGCGCCGTCTGTGGAAATCCTGTGGAAGCGATGTCGGTGGCCCCCCTTATGCTGCTCCGGAACGATCACGCGGGACCTGGGGAGGGCGCGGCATGTTCGGCAGGCTGTTCGGCAGAGGCGGGGAGAGACCGGCGGCGGATCCGCACGCGCTTCCCGCACCGCGCCGGCAGAACGGGGTGTACCGGCTGCAGTGCCTCGGTGACACCCGGGTCATGGCGCTGGTGGTGGCCGCGGAGTCGGGAGACTGGGAGGCGGTCAAGATGGCGGCGGCCCCCTTCGACCTCGGCCGCGACCATCACGTACTGGGCGAACTGTCCGAGGTGGACGGGGTGCAGGACTGGATCGGCCGGGCCGTCGAGGAGGACAAGGAGCACCGGGCGACCGCGCTGCTGATATCCGGGGCCCGGCACATCAACTGGGGCTGGGACGCGCGTACCTCCGCGCGGGCCTCGGACGTCTCACGGGAGCAGTGGCGCGTCTTCTACGAGCGGCTGAACATCGCCGAGGAGCAGCTGCTCGAAGCCGCCGAGCTGCGGCCGGACTGGATCACGCCGTGGCGCCGCCTGCTCACCTCGGGCCGCGGCATGTCGCTGGGCAGCGCTGTCAACGAGGCCCGGCGCGACGCCGCCCTGCGCCGGGACCCGCTGGACCTGTCCACCCACATCGCGTGGGTGTCGCACCTGCAGCCGCGCTGGCACGGCGAGCCTGGCCAGGCCCTGGAGTTCGCGCGCGAGGCGTTCGCCGGCGCCCCCGACGGCCACGGCCTCGGCTGCGCGGTCGCCATGGCCCACATCGAGGACTGGGTGGAGTCGGACGACAAGAAGTGCCTCGACACACCGGAGATCCAGGCCGAGTTGAGGGACGCGGCCAAGCGCAGCATCCTCCACCCCGGCTACCAGCGGCGGCCGGGCTGGCAGGAGGACTTCAACATCTTCGCCATGGCCCTGTCGCTGGCCGCCGAGAGCATCGTGGCCCCGCGCGTCTACCACGAGCTGGACGGCGCCCTCACCCGGTGGCCCTGGACCTACATGGCGCAGCCGGAGAACGCGTACGCCCGTTTCCGGCGCCGCGCCTGACCCGGCCGCCGCCGGCCGGCCGCTCCCGAGCCGTCCGACGCACCCCCCGACGCCACCGTTCGACCACTCCACCCCGGACTCCGTGATGACTCTGCCCCACCCGCCCGTGAGCCCGGCCGGCGCCGACCGCACCTTCCAGGTGGATCTGCGCGGCCTCGTCGACCTCCTCTCCCACCACCTCTACTCCAGCCCGCGGGTCTACCTGCGCGAGCTGCTGCAGAACGCGGTGGACGCGCTGACCGCCCGGCACACCCTCGAACCGGGCGCCGCCGCCGACGCGTTCGGCATCCGCCTGTACGCCGACGGTTCGGTGGTCCGGGTGGAGGACGACGGTGTCGGCCTCACCGAGGCCGACGTGCACACCTTCCTCGCCACCATCGGCCGCAGCAGCAAGCGCGCCGAGAAGATAGCCGAGCAACGGGCCGACTTCATCGGACAGTTCGGCATCGGACTGCTCTCCTGCTTCCTGGTCGCCGACGAGATCCACGTCGTCAGCCGGTCCGCCCGCACCCCCGACGCCCCCGCCGTGGAGTGGCGGGGTCGCGGCGACGGCAGCTACTCCGTGCGCACCCTGCCCGCGGCCGCCCGCCCCCGGCCCGGCACCACCGTCACCCTCACGCCCCGGGCGGACGCGGACGAATGGACCCGCCCGGCCCAGGTGCACGCGCTCGCCAGGCACTTCGGCTCGCTGCTGCGCCACCCGGTGACCTTCGACGACGGCCGGGGCGGCGGCGGCCCCGTCAACCCCGAGCCCGCGCCCTGGGCGCGCACCTACCCCACGCCCGGCGCGCGCTCCCGGGCGCTCGCCGCGTACGGCGAGGAGGTCTTCGGCTTCACGCCGCTGGACACCATCGAACTGGACCTGCCGGCCGTGGGCCTGAAGGGCATCGCGTGCGTGCTGCCCGAGGCGGTGCCGGCCGGGCGCCGACACGGCCACCGCGTGCACGTCAAGGGCATGCTCCTGTCCGAGCAGGCCGAGGAGATCCTGCCCGAGTGGGCGTTCTTCGTCCGCTGCGTCCTCGACGCCGAGAGCCTGCGCCCGACGGCGTCCCGCGAGTCCCTGTACGAGGACGACACCCTCGCCGCGGTCCGCGACGCCCTCGCCGAACGGCTGCGCGCCTGGATCGCCCGGACCGCCGCCAGCGACCCCGACCTCCTCGGCCGCTTCCTGCAGACCCACCACCTGGCCGTCAAGTCCCTGGCCGTGCACGACGACGAGATCCTGCGGATGCTGCTGCCGTGGCTGCCGTTCGAGACCACCGACGGCTACGCCACCCTCGACGAGTTCGCCCGCACCCACCGCACCGTGCTGGTGACCTCCAGCGTGGAGGAGTTCCGGCAGGTGGCGGCCATCGCCGCGGCCGCCGGTCTCGGCGTGGTCAACGGCGGCTACACCTACGACCGGGAACTGGTCCACCGGCTGCCGGAGATCAGGCCCGAGGTCAGCGTCGCCGACCTCGACCCGGCCACCCTCACCGCCCACCTCGACCCCGTCGACCGCGAGACCGAACTAGCCGCCGCGGCCTACCTCGCCCAGGCCCGCGACGCCCTCGCCGTCTTCGACTGCGACGTCGCGCTGCGCACCTTCCAGCCCGCCTCCGCCCCGGCCCTCCTCCTCGACAGCCGCGAGGCCCGGCACGAGCGGACCCGCTCCCAGCTCGCCCGCGAGCAGCAGGGCGGCGTGTGGGGCGACATCCTCGGCCACCTGCGCCAGGAGGCCCCGCGCGCCCAGCTGATCCTCAACCAGCTCAACCCGCTGGTGCGCACCGCCGTCACCATCGACGAGCCCGAACTGGCCCGCACCAGTGCCGAGGCCCTCTACGGACAGGCCGCGATGCTGTCCCGGCGCCCGCTCAGGCCCGCCGAGTCGAGCCTCATCAACCGCTCCTTCCTCGATCTCCTCGCCCACGCCCTCCGCAAGGACAGCTGACGATGCCGACCGCACCCCAGACCACCGACGAGCTGTACCAGGCGCTGCAGGAGAACGACCGACGCCCCTACGGCCGTACCCGGACCGTGACGGCCGAGGAACTCGTCGAGGCCGCCGAGCAGTTCGCCGAGCCCCGGCCGCTCGTGCACGCCCTCCTCGAACTCCAGGAGGCGTACACCTACGGCTCCGAGCCCCGGAAGTCGCCCGTCGTCTTCGCCCGCCTGCTCACCCTCTTCGACGAGCAGCCCGACGTCTTCGACGAGCGGCTGCGCCACCAGCTCTTCTGGCGCTTCAAGTGGGTCGCCAACGCCCTGCTCGCCCTGCCCGAGATACCCCTGACGAGCCTGCGCCAGTGGCTGACCGAGATGCGCGACCGGTACGAGAAGGCCCAACTCCCGCTCCAGCCCTACTACGGACAGGCCTACCGGCTCGCCGCGCACATCGGCGAGGACACCGACCTGGCCTTCGAACTGTGGGCGGGGCGGCCCCGCACCCGGCTCAGCGACTGCGAGGCCTGCGAGATCTGCGAGCGCGCCCTCCACCACCTCGCGGCGGGCGACGACGAGGGGGCGCTGCGCACCTGGGAGCCGGTCCTGGCCGGGAAGGACTCGTGCCGGGAGGAGCCCGCCCGCTCCGTCTCGTACGCGCTCCTCCCGCTGCTGCGCACCGGCCGTACCGACGAGGCCCGCGCACTGCACCTCACCGGCTACCGCGCCTGCCGCCGCAACCCCTCGATGTCCGGCGAGGTCGGCCGGCACCTGGAGTTCTGCGCGCTCACCGGCAACGAGGCGCGCGGCCTGGAACTCCTCGCCGAGAACCGGAACCTGTTCGACGAGGTCGACTCGCCGCTGGACCTGCTCGGCTTCCTCACCGGTGTGGAGGTCCTCCTCCAGCGCGTCGAGTCCCTCGGCCACGGCGGCCTGCCCG
The DNA here is from genome assembly GCF_040680735.1 of Streptomyces sp. NPDC051987. Lineage (NCBI taxonomy): Bacteria > Bacillati > Actinomycetota > Actinomycetes > Kitasatosporales > Streptomycetaceae > Streptomyces > Streptomyces sp. NPDC051987. The sequence goes on from NZ_JBFAXI010000052.1 coordinate 19,068, forward strand.
CCGCCGGATACGCGGGCCGCGGCTGGACGGTGGCCGGTCTGCGCGCGGAGGTGCGCGGTCGCGCCGCCGACCTCGCCGCCCGCTTCGACGCGCGCAACGGCACCACGGCCCACACCGACCGGCGCGCCGCCCGCCTCGACCGCGCCCCCCTCCTGGACGCACTCGAACTGACCCTGCGCACCCGTGGCCTCGACGACGTGGCCCCGGCCGCTGCCCCGGCCGCCGCCCGCACGTCCGCCGCCGTTCCCGAGTCGTTGCCCGAACTGATCACACGCGCCCGGGAGTTGGACCAGCAGGGCCATCCGGACGCGACGGCCTGCTGGGCCCGGCTGCGCACGCTCGTCGCCGCCCCCGACTACGTCCACCCCGACGACCCGGCTGTGGGACCGCTCGTACTGCTGCGCGCGGACCTGCTGGAGGCCCAGGCACACCAGGCCGGCGAGAAGGACGAGTACGACACGGCGGCCGCCCTGTACACGCAGGCCGCCGGCCTGTACGAGGAGGCCGGGGAGCCCGGCCACGCGGCGCTCGCCCGCGCCTGCGCCCTGCTGCCGGCGGGCCGGCTCCCCGGGGAACACGACGACGGGGCCGATGCGCGGGCCGCCGGGCTGTCCGCCGTCCACGCGGCCCTCGTCCGGCTGCACGAGGAGGCCGCCGGCCTCGCCCCCTACCAGGAGGCGCGGCTGCTGCGGCTGCGGGCGACCGCGCTCGGCCTGCGGCTGCAGGAGTCGAGGAGCGAGGAGCACGTCGCGCCGGTCCTCGCCGAGGTGGACCTGCTGCTCGCCTTCGCCACCCGGCACGACATCGCGGGCCAGGTCTCCGGCGCCCGCCTGCTGCGCGCCAGCACGTACGCCGTCTCCGGCGACCTGCCGGGCGCGGTCACCGAGCTCGACGCCCTGCTCGACCTGCTGAAAGCGCGGGGCCCGGCCTGGCACCTGCCCCGCACGCTCGCCCTGCGCGGCCGGGTCCGGCTCGGTCTCCAGGACGCGGCGGCCGCCCACGCGGACCTGACCGAGAGCCTGCGGCTGGCCGCGGACTGGCCGTCCGACACCGGTGGCACCGCCCACCTGCACAGTGATCTGGCCCGGGCCTGCATGCGCCTGGGCCGCACCGACGAGGCCCTGCGGCACCTGACGCGCTCGGCGGAGCTGGAACTGCGCCACGGCAGCCGGATCGACGCGTTCTGCACCTACAGCAACGCGGCCCAGCTCTGCCTCGACCTGGGGCGTGTCGAGGACTGCATCGCGCTGCTCGACTCCCTCCTCGCCGAACCCGACGTCGCCACCGGAGAGCTGGACGACCGGCTCACCGCCCAGCTGCGCCTGATCCGCGCCCGCGCGCTGCACGCGGGGGAGGACCTCAAGGCCTCCACGGCCGAGTTCGTGGCCCTCGCGGCCGAGTCGGCCGGCTGGGACGACGACCCCGGGAGCCACGCCATGATCGCCGCGGAGACCGCCGTGCTCCTGGCCGAGTCCGGCGAGTTCGGCCGGGCCCGGGAGGCCGCGGACCAGGCCCTGGCCGCCCACGCACGGGCGCCGCGCCCCGAACAGCTCAGCAACTGCCTGCGCGAACTCGCCCGCCTCCAGGCGGAGCGGCAGGGCGCCGAGGGTCTCGCCGACGCCCTCGCCCTGCTCGCCGACGCGGGGCGGGTCGCCGACGAGGCCCGCGCCGCGGGCCACCAGGCCCGCGGCCGCGACCTGGACAGCGCCCTCGCCTACGAACACGGGAGGGTCAACGCCTACGCCGGTGAGTACGAGACCTCCCTGACCGCCCTGGAGCAGGCGCTCGGCCTGCTCGGCGAACCGGGATCCGACCAGGACCGGACCGGTGAGTGGGCCGCCGAGTGGGCCGAGTGCGTCCGGCTCGCGGCGGTCGTGGAGGGCCGCTACCTGGAACGCCCCGAACCCGCCCTGGCCCGCCTCGACGGCGCGGTCGCGCGCCTCACCGCCCTGGGCCACACCGAGGAGACCGAGCCCCTGACCTCCCTGGCGTCCCGTCTGCGCGACGAGGACTGACACGGCCGGCCCGGCGACCCCACCGGCCCGCCGGGCCCGCGTCGCCGGGCCGCCGCGTGCATCGGTCCGCCAGGCCGTCACGCCGTCGGGCCGCTGTGTCGCCGGGCCGCCACGTCATCGCGTCGCCGGGCCGGGGCGCGTTGTCGGGTCATCAGGTCGCCGGGGCGCCGCGTCATCGGGCCGCTGCGCTGCGGGGCCGCTGCGTCGCCGGGGCACCGGGTCGGCATGTCATCGGGATGCCGGCCACCGCGTCGCCGGTTCACCAGGTCACGGGAAGCTCGCTGACCCCGCCGGTGAGGGTGGTGCGCATCGTGAGGTCGTCCACGTCCTTGGCGAGTCGCAGGCCGGGCAGGCGCTCGGCCAGGGCGGCGAAGACGATCCGCAGCTCCGTGCGGGCCAGGCTCGCGCCGATGCAGAAGTGCGGGCCGTGGCCGAATCCGAGATGGTTGCGTTCCGGACGGTCAGGGTCGAACGTCTCGGCGTCGGTGTAGACGGCCGCGTCGCGGTTGGCCGAGTTGACGGAGAGGATCACGGCGTCACCGGATCGGATGGTGACCCCGCCGACCTCGACGTCGCTGTGGGCGTACCGCAGCAGGCCGAGGTCCCCGGGCGCGCCCAGGCGCATGATCTCCTCGACGGTGGCGTTGACCCGGCCGGCCGGGTCGGCGACCAGGGCCCGCCACTGCTCCGCGCGGGTGAGCAGGAAGAGTGTGCCCAGCCCGATGCGGTTGACGGTGGTCTCGTGCCCGGCGAACAGCAGGCCGACGCAGAGCCTGATCATCTCGTCGTAGTCGAAGTCCGCGTCGGCGCTCTGGGCGCGTACCAGGTCGGAGATGACGTCCTCGCCCGGCCTGGCGCGTTTGGCCTCGGCGAGAGTGGTCATGTAGTCGTTGAACTCCTCGCGCGCCCGCTCGGCGTCGGCGCCGATGGCGTAGTTCGCCATCCGCTCCGACAGCGACGCGAAGTGGTCGCGGTCGCCCTCGGGCACCCCGAGCAGCCGGCAGATGACCGCGACCGGCACCGGGAAGGCCAGCCCGGCGTGCAGGTCGACCACCGGGTCGGGCGCGGCGGCCCGCTCGGCGAGCAGCCGGTCGATGCAGTCGTCCACCAGCCGCCGTACGTGGTCGGAGAGCATCACCATGCGGCGCGCGGAGAAGGCCGGGGTGAGCAGCCGGCGCATCCGGGTGTGGTCGGCCTCCTCGGTGGCGTAGCTGCCAGAAGGGCCCTCCTGCACGGCGGCGGTGGTGATGCGGGACGCCCGTGCCGGCTCGGGGTGCGAGCGGCCGAGCCGCTTGTCGCTCAGCAGGTCGCGCACGTCGTCGAAGCGGGTCACCAGCCAGGCCGGATCCCCGGCCGGTGTGGTGACCGGCGTGATCGGCGCCTCCCGGCGCAGCACCTCGTACAGGGGGGCGAGATCGAGCACGTTCGGTCGTGCGAAGGGCAGGCGGGAACGCTCGGCGGCACCGTTCATGGGTCCTCCTCCTGGACCTCGGAACGCGATCTTCCGGCACGTCGACCGTAACACTTTAATGTCAGTCACTGCCAATAATGTTTTCGGTCAGTCGCCCCGTGGCCGGGGCGTGATGGGATCGCCCGATGAAGGACGCGACGGTGGACAGTGGCCCGACAGCGCCCCGCCGGAAGCGGTGCCCGGCAGATGCCCGCGCTATCGGGTGACCGTCACGGTGACGTCGTAGCGTCCCTGGCCCGGCGGGCAGCGCATGGCCTCCCCGCACGCATCGCGTCCGGCGGTGACCTGAGCCGTGCCGGGCCGCAGGGCGGTGAACCGCGCGGAGGAGATGCCGCAGCCGCGGCCGGGCGGGCAGCTCGCGGTGGCCGTGGTTCCGCCGCCGACGGGGGCGAGCACCCGCGGGTCCGAGCCGGCCGGGATCGACCAGTAGGCGCTGTGCAGGCGCACCACGACGAGCGTGCCGGTGGCCACCCGGACCGTGGTTCCGCGGGCCCGTTCGTCGAGCACGACCGACCGGGTGGCGGATCCGGACGGCGCGGATGACGCGGACGAGGCGGGAGTCGGCGACGGCTCAGGGGAAACCGCCGGTCCGGTGGGGCCGGACGAACAGCCGCCCAGGGCGGCCGTCGCGGCTGCCGCGGCCAAGGCGGCGAGCCCGGCGCGCAGTGCGCGCCGGGCGGGACACATGCGGACTGGCGAACGGAACACGGGCCCTCCGGTGGATGCCGCCCGGGACGGGCGCTCGGACGGCGGTGGGGGGGTGCGCGCCGCGGGGCCCCCCCCGGCGGGTGGGGAGGGGTCGAGAGGGGGACCGGGGAGGAGGGG